>JBATPF010000322.1:0-2316 GCA_049291355.1 Giesbergeria sp. | reverse complement strand
CGACAGCTGCGCGGGCATGGCGCGTGCGCGGTGCCCCACGTCGAGCGCATCCAGCAGCTCGCGGGCCTGCGCTCGCGCCTGCTTGTTCGGCACTCCGGCCAGCATGGGCAGCAGGGCGACGTTGTCGGTCACGTCGAGAAAGGGAATCAGGTAGGGCGCCTGGAACACGAAGCCGATGCGGTCGCGCCGCAGCGCGCGCAGGTCGCGGATCTTCCAGCCGTTGTCGTAGATGACTTCGTCGCCCAGTGTCATGCGTCCGGCGCTGGGTTCAATGACCGCGCCCAGGCATTTGAGCAGCGTGCTCTTGCCCGAACCCGAAGGCCCGATCAGGCCCACCACCTCGCCTGGCGCCACCACCATGTTGACGTCCTTGAGCGCGTCCACGGCGGTGTCGCCCTGCCCATAGCGCTTGCGCACGCCTTCGATCCGTATTCCTGCGTGTTCCATGTCAGCAATCCAAGGCGCATCGCGCCACCCACAACGTACAAAACTGGCGCAGCCCGAAACCAGCGGACGCCGCGCAAGGGCCGCCCCGCCGCGCTGGCGTCGTCCCCCTTCCCGGCGAAGCCGAGAGAAGGGGGAAGCCGCGCAGCGGCTCAGGGGGATGTCGTCGCACTTCAACCTCCCACTGCTTCGGCTGGGTCGACGCGCAGCGCGGCGCGGATCGCCACCCCGCTAGCCAAAACGCAGATTGTCAGGATGGCCGCAAGCCCCATTGCGGTGTCCTGCGGCACCAGCAGCACGTATTTGGGAAAGGCAGGCGCCATCAGCGTGGCGGAGATCTTGCCCACCACGAAGCCGATGAGCCCCAGGCCCAGCGCCTGCTGCACGATCATTCCGGCGATGGTGCGGTTCTTGGTGCCGATGAGCTTGAGCACCGCGATTTCGCGGATCTTGCCCAGCGTGAGCGTGTAGATGATGAAGGCCACGATGGCGGCGCTGACCAGCGCCAGAATGGACAGGAACATGCCGATCTGCTTGGCCGACGTGGCAATGAGCTTGCCGACCAGGATGTCGTCCATCTGCGCGCGCGTGGTGGCGGTGAAGCGCTGCCAGCGGCGGATCGCCTGCGCCACCTCTTCGGCGTCGTGGCCTGGGCGCACGCGCACCAGCACCGCGTTGACCGAGGGGTTGCTGCTTTGCGAGGCAATCACCGCATCGAGCAGGCCAGGCACTCCGGGGCGGTTGAAAGCGGGGTTGGCGGCAGTGCGGTGGCGGCTTTGCCAGAGGGCGTCGTTGTCGCGCAGAAACTGCGCCGCCTGCGCATCCTTGAGCGGGATGAATACCATGGGGTCGCCGCCCGAGGACACCATGCGCCGCGTAAGCCCCACCACGGTGTAAACATTGCGCCGGATCTGGATGCGCTCGCCGAGTGCCATGCCGCTGGCGATGTCGGCCACGGCTTCGTAGTGGCTGCGCGTGAGCTGTCGCCCGGCCACCAGATAGGGCGGCCAGCCGGGTGTGCCGCTGCCCCCCGGTGCGATGCCGACCACCATGGCGCGCACGTCGCTGGTGGCTGCTCCAGCAGCGCCAGCGTTGCCTGCCAGGCGCTGCACCTGCATGGTCAGGTAGGTCACGTTGGCGGCATCCTGCACGCCGGGCAGCGCGCGCAGGCTGCGCCAGGTGCTGTCGTTCAGGCTCGATGGCTCGGCGTACGGCCCCAGCGTGCCTTGCTGCACCACCCAGATGTCGGCGCCGCTGTTGTCCAGCAGCGCGCGCCCGTCGTCCACCATGCCGCGGTACACCCCGGCCATGGTGAGCGTGACGCCGATCAGCAGCCCCAGGCCAATGCCGGTGAAGACAAACTTGCCCCAGGCATGGAGGATGTCGCGGCCCGCCAGGCTGATCACGGCGCCCCCTTGGTGATGCGGTCCACCACGTGGGTGTTGCTGCGGGCGCTCAGTTCTTTCTCGCTGTAGACAACGATGCGCGCGCCTTCCTTCAAACCGCTGTGCACCTGCACCTGGCCGTCCAGATCAGCCTGGCCCAGCACCAGGGGGGCAAAGCGCAGGCCGTCCGCGCCCAGTTCCCATACGCCCATCTTGCCGTCCACGCGCCGCAGGGCGGCGTTGGGAATGGTGGGCGCGGTGGCGAGTTCCGGCAGGGTAATGGTGACTTCTGCCAGGGTGCCCAGCGGGGGCAAGGGCGTGGGCAGAGTGGCCAGCACTACCTTGGCCAGGGTTTCTTCGGTCACGGCATCGGCCAGCGGCTCGACGCGCAGCACGCGTGCGGCCAGTGGCGCCGTGGTGTCCGAGCGCAGCAGCACCTGCGCGGGCAAACCGGCGCGCAGCCCCGCAGAACTGGTTTGGTCAAAGC
>JBATPF010000321.1:0-8039 GCA_049291355.1 Giesbergeria sp. | reverse complement strand
TGTGCGAGGTGACGGGTGTGTGGGCGCACTGGCTGCAGATATCGCGCGGTATCGTCTGTGCAGCGACTACCGGGTCAGGGCGGCGCTCAGTGGCGGCCTGAAGTGAATAAATCAGGGGCGACGAAGTCGTGCTGAATCGATAGACGCCGTCCGGCTCGCAAACACGATTGACGACGCCCTCGTGCCAGAGCAAGTGCAGGTGTGCAAGTGCCTCACCCAGAGCAAAGGAAAGCTGCTGCGTATCAAGCTCCCGTCGAAAGAGTCTTGGAAGAAGCTCGCCGGCCGACTGCGCCCTTTCCATACACGCGGAGCGTGCCACCGTCAGGTGCTCTTGGTGATGTGCGTGCAGTTGTCGGAGTCGTTCAGCCAGCCCGATGAATGGCTTGCCGTGCGATGGCAGCACCAGCGTTGAATCTGCGAGCGAGTCAAAGCGTGTGAGGGAGGTCAGGAAGAGCTTGAGCGGATCGGCCTCGGGTTCACCCGCAAACACGCTGATATTGGTGGAGATGCGCGGCAGCACCATATCGCCGCTGATCAGGACACCGCGCGCTGCGCAGTGCAACGCGATGTGCTCTGGGGCATGTCCGTAGCCCGCAATGCATTCAAAGTCGTGCCCGCCGATGCGAATCCGATCACCATCCATCAAACGGTGAAACCGCATGGGCAGTTTGGGAACCAGTGCCGGGTAGTAGCTGCCACGATCTTTCAAGCGCGCATGAAACTCTGCATCAGACAGTCCGTGCGAACGGTAGAAGTCGCTCAGCGCCTCGGTGCTCGGGAACAAGGTGCCAGTGCTTGCTGCCAGCGCTGTGTAGTAGTCGGTGGCGCTGATCCAAAGCGGTGCATTCCAGCGCTCGCAGAGCCAGTGCGCCAAGCCCAGGTGATCGGGGTGCATGTGCGTCGCAATCACGCGCACGATGGGCAAGCCTTCAAGCGCTGAGTCGAAAACTGCCTCCCACTGTGCGCGTGCGGCGGGGATGTCGACGCAACAATCCACCACCGTCCAACCGTCGACGGGCCCTTGCGGCCCATCGACGTTATCGCGCAGCAGCCACAGGTTGATATGGTCCAGCGCAAACGGCAGGCCCATGCGAATCCATTTGATCCCGGGCGCCACGTCGATCGCACAGCCGGAAGCCGGCAGAGATTCACCAAGGGGGTAGTGCAAGCGCGATTCGGCGTGATTCATTGGGCCCCTTGCGGTAGCATTGACGTTAACGTAACGTAAATGACAATAAACGGGCAATTCTACGGACCGATGCGCACGCCCACTGACAAGCGCGCGACCCGAGACGATGCTCGCGAACCATGGCAACCACCTACACCATCAGCGACCTGGCCCGCGAATTCGATTTAACAACGCGGGCTATGCGCTTCTATGAAGACATGGGCTTGCTGCAGCCCGAGCGCACGGGCCCTGCAGGCCGCAATCGCATCTACAGCGCCAGGGATCGAACTCGCCTCAAGCTGACCTTGCGCGCCAAGCGGCTTGGACTGTCGCTGACCGAAGCGCGCGAGATCATTGACCTCTACGACAGCCCGCGGGACACCGGCGTGCAGCTCGAAAAATTTCTTGCTGTGCTGGCCCAGCACCGCCAGCAATTGGACGCGCAAATGACCGATCTTCAAGCCAACCTCGACGAGGTCCGAGCGCACGAGAAGGAAGCGCGGAGCCTGCTCAAGAAGGTGCAGGTCAAATCTGTGGATAATTGACGTTACGTAACGTCAACTAAAACTTTGATGCCCAACTCTGTCTTCCAGCCCAAAGACCCCCGTTTTGCCGAGCGGGTGGCCCAGAGCTTTGCCCTTCAGGGCGCCATGCAGACGTTGGGTGCGCGCCTGCAGCAGGTTGAGCCCGGGTCGGTCGATATCGGTTTTGATTGGGCGGCCGCTCTGACGCAGCAGCATGGCTTCGTGCACGCGGGCATGCTCTCAACGGCGCTCGATTCGGCCTGCGGCTATGCGGCATTCAGCCTGATGCCTCCAGATGCTTCGGTACTGACCATTGAGTTCAAGACCAATCTGCTGGCCCCTGCGCGAGGAGAGCGATTTCGCGTGGAAGGGCGCGTCCTCAAGCTTGGGCGCACCATCAGCGTGTGTGAGGGCCGGGCCTTCGCAATTTCTGGTGGAGAAGAAAAGCTTGTCGCCACGATGGATTGCACGCTGATGTGCGTGCAGGGGCGCGAAGGCGTCTCGGGCTGAACCAGCCACTTCCTCCACTTTCATTTCAGACATTCACCCGACAGGAGAACCCCATGAGCCTTCCCGCCAACCTTCCCGGTCTCAACTTTCAGCTCGGTGATGAGGTCGATTCGCTGCGCGATGCGGTCCGTGACTTTGCCCAGGCCGAGATAGCACCGCGCGCCACCGAAATTGACCACAGCGACCAGTTCCCTATGGATCTGTGGCGCAAGATGGGCGATCTGGGTGTGCTCGGCATCACGGTGCCGGAAGAGCTTGGCGGCGCTGGCATGGGCTATCTGGCCCACATGGTGGCGATGGAAGAAATCTCGCGCGCCAGCGCTTCCGTCGGGCTGAGTTATGGGGCGCACAGCAACCTGTGCGTGAACCAGATCAACCGCAATGGCAGCGCCGCGCAAAAGACCAAGTACCTGCCCAAGCTGATCAGCGGCGAGCACGTGGGCGCCCTGGCCATGAGCGAACCCGGCGCGGGCTCGGACGTGATCAGCATGAAGCTCAAGGCCGAAGATAAAGGCGGCTACTACCTGCTCAACGGCAACAAGATGTGGATCACCAACGGCCCCGACGCCGACACGCTGGTGGTCTATGCCAAGACCGAACCCGAGCTTGGCGCTCGCGGCGTCACCGCCTTCCTGATCGAGAAGGGCATGAAAGGCTTTTCGATTGCGCAAAAGCTCGACAAGCTCGGCATGCGCGGCAGCCACACGGGCGAACTGGTGTTCCAGAACGTCGAAGTGCCGGCAGACCATGTGCTTGGCGGCGTCAACATGGGCGCTAAAGTGCTGATGAGCGGGCTCGACTACGAACGCGCGGTGCTCACCGGCGGGCCGCTCGGCATCATGCAGTCGGTCATGGACAACGTGATTCCCTACACCCACGACCGCAAGCAGTTTGGCCAGAGCATTGGCGAGTTCCAGCTCATTCAGGGCAAGGTAGCCGACATGTACACAGTGCTGCAGGCTGGTCGCTCGTTTGCCTACACTGTGGCCAAGAACCTCGACATGCTCGGCAGCGAACATGTGCGGCAAGTGCGAAAGGACTGCGCCAGCGTCATCCTATGGTGCGCCGAAAAAGCCACCTGGATGGCGGGCGAAGGCATTCAGATTTTTGGCGGCAATGGCTACATCAATGAATACCCGCTGGGCCGCCTGTGGCGCGATGCCAAGTTGTACGAAATTGGTGCCGGCACCAGTGAAATCCGCCGCATGTTGATTGGCCGGGAACTGTTCGCCGAAACCTGCTGAATCCCCCTTCGTTCGCCAAGACACCCTATGACTACCGACACGATTCAGGAACTCTTTGTCCACAACCGCGCCTGGGCGGCGCAAATGGAGCGTGAGCGTCCTGGCTTCTTTACGCACCTCATGGCGCAGCAAAAACCGCGCTACATGTGGATCGGCTGCTCCGACAGCCGCGTGCCTGCCAACCAGATCACCGGTCTGGAGCCGGGCGAAGTTTTCGTGCATCGCAACATTGCGAATGTGGTGGTTCCCACCGATCTCAACTGCCTCTCGACCATCCAGTTTGCGGTCGATCAGTTGCATGTCCAGCACCTGATGGTGGTCGGCCATTACGGCTGTGGGGGGGTGAGTGCGGCGCTGGAAGACCTGCGCGTCGGGCTTTCTGACAACTGGATTCGCCACGTCAAGGATGTGCGCGACCGCCACCGTGATCTGCTGGCCGCCATGGCGCCGCAGTGGCGGCATGACGCGCTATGCGAACTGAACGTCATTGAACAGGTGCTCAACGTGGCACAAACCACGGTGATCCAGGACGCATGGGCCCGCGGCCAGCAGCTCACACTGAACGGCTGGTGCTACGGTCTCAAGGATGGCTTGATTCATGACTTGCACATCACGGTCAGTGGAAATTCCGGCCTCGACGAGCTTTACCGCGCCGCCGTGGCGGGGGTGATTGCCGACCGGCGCGAAGTGCCGGCGCCGGGTGAGATGGAGTCTGCTCCCTGACGCGTTCAGAAAGGCGCCCTGCGCCTTCGCGCAGAATCGGCCCGATGCCACCTCCTGCTTCTGTCTCCATGTTTCCACAGCGCCTTGAATCGCCGGATGCATACAACATCGCCAAGGCGATGCGCGATGGCTTTGACCGCCACTACCGGCTGTTTCGCACCGAGTCGGCCCGTGCCAAGCACCGGTTCGAGACGGCAGACTGGCACGACCAGCAGCGCGCCCAGCGCGAGCGCATTGAGTTCTATGACCTGCGGGTGAAAGAATGCGTGCGCCGGCTGGAGAAGGAGTTTGCTGCTGGCAAACAACCGATGGAGCTGTGGCACGAAGTCAAGCTGCACTACATCGGGCTCCTGGTAGACCACCACCAGCCCGAGCTGGCCGAGACATTCTTCAACTCGGTCACCACCAAGATCCTGCACCGCACGCACTTTCACAACAACTTTATCTTTGTGCGCCCGGCGATGAGTACCGAGTACCTCGAAAACGACGAATTCGAGGGTCGGCCCACGTACTACTCCTACTACCCTTCCAAAGACAGCCTGCGCCAGACGCTGGTCACCATTCTCGAAGCCTTCGGTCTGCAGCGTGAGTTTGCCGACATTGCCGCTGACGTGAACCATGTGGTGCATGCCCTTGAGTCGCGCCTGCACAAGGTCAAGTTGCGCGCCAACTTTCAGATTCAGGTGCTCTCCAGCCTGTTCTATCGCAACAAGGGCGCCTACCTGGTGGGCAAGATCATCAACGGCTACAACGAAGTGCCGCTTGCACTGCCCATTCTGCACAACGAGCAGGGCAAGCTCTTCATCGACGCCGCATTGTTCGGCGAAGACGATCTGCAGATGCTGTTTTCGTTCGCGCGGGCCTACTTCATGGTGGACATGGAGATTCCTAGCGCCTATGTGCAATTTCTGCGCAGCCTCATGCCCAAAAAGCCGCGCGCTGAGCTCTACAACGCGCTCGGGCTGGCCAAACAGGGCAAGACGCTGTTCTACCGCGACTTTCTCTACCACCTCAAGCATTCCACCGACAAGCTGCGCATTGCGCCCGGCATCAAGGGCATGGTGATGCTGGTGTTTGATCTGCCTTCGTTCCCCTTTGTGTTCAAGCTCATCAAAGACTACTACCCGCCGCAAAAGGAAACGACGCGCGAGCAGATTCAGGGCAAGTACCTGCTGGTGAAGCAGCACGACCGTGTGGGCCGCATGGCCGATACGCTCGAATACAGCCTGGTGGCGTTTCCGCGCGATCGCTTTGAGGACGAGCTGATCGCGGAGATCGAAAAATTTGCCCCCAGCCAGTTGGAGATCAGCGACCGCGATGGCGACGGCAAGCAAGAAGTCATCATCCAGCACCTCTACATCGAGCGGCGCATGATTCCGCTCAACATGTACTTGCAGGAGGCGTTCGACACCGGCATGCAGGACGAGCGTGCCCAGCAGCAGATGGAGCGCAGCGTCATCGAGTACGGCAACGCCATCAAAGACCTGGTGGCGGCCAACATTTTCCCCGGCGACATGCTGTGGAAGAACTTTGGTGTCACGCGCAACGGCAAGGTGGTGTTCTACGACTACGACGAAATCGAATACATCACCGACTGCAACTTCCGCCGCGTGCCCGAGCCGCGCAACGAAGAAGAGGAAATGAGCGGCGAGGTCTGGTACACGGTGCATCCGCGCGACGTGTTCCCCGAAACCTTTGGCCCGTTCCTGCTTGGCAACGACGCCGTGCGCGAAGTCTTCATGCGCCACCATGCCGACCTGCTCGGCGTCGAGTTCTGGCAGTCGCACAAGGAGCGCATTCTGGCCGGCCATGTTTACGACGTGTTCCCGTACGACACCAACCGGCGCTTTGGTCAAGCCTACGCCGACTGAATCTGCCCACCCTGTTTCCATTCAAAGGAGGTTTCCCATGCGTTCATCCAACCCAGACCCCATCGTTATCGTCGGCGCTGCGCGCACCCCCATGGGCGCATTCCAGGGCGACTTTTCCAGCTTGGCCGCGCACGACCTGGGCGGCGCTGCCATTGCGGCGGCCGTTGCACGGGCCGGCATTGCGCCGTCTGCCGTGGGCGAAGTGCTGTTTGGCAACTGCTTGATGGCTGGGCAGGGCCAGGCGCCCGCGCGCCAAGCGGCCTTCAAGGGCGGGCTGCCCAAAGAAGCGGGCGCCGTGACGCTCAGCAAAATGTGCGGCTCGGGCATGAAAGCGGCGATGTTTGCGCACGACATGCTGCTGGCCGGCACGCACGACGTCATGGTGGCGGGCGGTATGGAAAGCATGACCAACGCCCCCTACCTGCTGCTCAAAGGCCGCGGCGGCTACCGTCTGGGCCACGACCGTATTTTTGACCACATGATGCTCGACGGCCTGGAAGACGCCTACGAGCCCGGCCGCTCCATGGGCACCTTTGGCGAAGACTGCGCCGCCAAGTACAGCTTCACGCGCCAGCAGCAGGACGCCTTTGCCACCACCAGCGTCGAGCGCGCCAAGGCCGCCACGGCGTCGGGCGCGTTTGCTGCCGAGATCACGCCGGTGACCGTCAAGACCCGCTCCGGCGAAACCGTCGTGTCCGTGGACGAAGGCCCCGGCAAAGTCAAACTCGACAAAATCCCGACGCTCAAGCCCGCGTTCAAGAAGGACGGCACCATCACTGCCGCCTCCAGTTCCTCGATCAACGACGGCGCCGCGGCGCTGGTGCTGATGCGCCAGTCCACGGCCGACCAACTCGGCTGCAAGCCGCTGGCGCGCATCGTCAGCCACGCCACGCACGCGCAGGAGCCCGAGTGGTTTGCCACCGCGCCGCTGGGCGCTACGCAAAAAGCGCTGGCCAAAGCCGGCTGGACGGCGGCCGATGTGGATCTGTGGGAAATCAACGAGGCCTTTGCCGTCGTGCCCATGGCGCTGATGAAAGAACTCGATTTGCCGCATGACAAAGTCAACGTCAACGGCGGCGCCTGCGCGCTCGGCCACCCGATTGGCGCCAGCGGCGCGCGCATTCTGGTCACGCTGCTGTACGCGCTCAAGGCGCACGGCAAGACCAAGGGCTTGGCCACGCTGTGCATTGGCGGCGGCGAGGCGACGGCCATGGCGGTGGAGTTGGTCTGAAGCAGCAAACTCCTGTTTTCATAGCTGCTTACGCAATAGGAATAAGCGCTGGAGGCCAATTTGACTAAAAAAACGTTTGGCACAGCGCTTGTCATCGGCGCCTCGCGTGGCCTGGGGCTGGAGTTGGTGCGCCAACTGCTGGCGGCCGGCAGCCGCGTCATCGCCACGGTGCGCACTGCCGAAGCCCGCGCCGCGCTCCAAACCCTGGGTGCTGAGGTGCTGACAGTGGACGTCGCCGACCCGGCCAGCGTCAGCGGCCTCGCCCGGCAGCTTGGCGGCGAGCCGTTCGATCTGGCGTTCTACGTCGCTGGCGTCATGCGGCGACAGGATGCCACCACGCCGCCTACGCAGCAGGATTTCGACGCCGTCATGCATGCCAACGTGCTCGGTGCCATGCAGACCATCCCGCAGGTAGCGCCGCTGGTGGAGGCCGCAGGCGGCGTGTTCGCTTTGATGTCGTCCAGCATGTCGCAGATCGGCAGCGTGTCCGCCAGCAACGCCTGGCTGTACCGCACCAGCAAGGCCGCGCTCAATATGGCGGTGGCGGCGGCGCAGCACGACTACCCGGCCGCCAGCCTCGTCACGATCGACCCCGGCTGGGTGCAGACCGACATGGGCGGGGCGGGTGCGCCCCTCACGCCCGAGGAGAGCGTGCGCGGCATGCTCGCCACGCTGGCAAATCTGGCGCCTGCCGACCAAGGCCAGTTGCTGCACCACGACGGCCGCCGCGCTGCCCATTGGTAGCGCGCCGAGCGGCTAACAAGGCTC
>JBATPF010000320.1:0-2432 GCA_049291355.1 Giesbergeria sp. | reverse complement strand
CATGCGCCAGGCGTTTCTGGCGCAGCGCGCCGCCTACAAGCAAAACCGCCTGCCCAGCTTGCAAGAGCGCCGCGCCGACCTGCGCGCCATCCACCGCCTGCTGCTGGAAAACCGCGAGGCTTTGATTGAAGCCATCAACCAGGACTACGGCTGCCGCAGCCGCTTCGAGACCCTGTTGACCGAACTGCTGCAGGGCCAGGAGTCGGCGCTGGCCGCGATACGCGACGTGCGCCGCTGGATGAAGCCGCAGCGCCGCGCCCTGGACATCACGCAGTACCCGCTGGCCAAGGCCTATGTCTTCCCGCAGCCGGTGGGCGTGGTGGGCATTGTCGTGCCCTGGAACTTCCCCATCGCCATGACCGTCCAGCCGCTGATCTGCGCCTTTGCCGCAGGCAACCGGGCCATGGTCAAGATGTCGGAGAACTCGCGGCACCTGGCGCACCTTCTGCAAACCCTGGTGCCACGCTACTTCGCGCCCGACAAGCTGGTCATTTTCGAGGACGGTGGCGCGCAAGGGTCCGTGGGCCCGCTGTTCACCCAACTGCCGTTTGACCACCTGTTTTTCACCGGCTCGCCGCAGACAGGCAAGGCCGTCATGGCCAACTGCGCCGCCAACCTCACGCCGGTGACGCTGGAGCTGGGCGGCAAGTCACCCTGCATCGTGGCGCCCGACTTTGCGCTGGACAAGGCGGCCGAGCGCATCCTGTGGGTCAAGATGCTCAACGCCGGGCAAATCTGCACCAACGTGGACTACCTGTTTCTGCCCGCGGGCAGCGAGCAGGCCTTCATCGCGCATGCCCAGCGCATCCTGGCGCAGCGCTACCCCGACCTTACCAATGGCGACTACACCGCCATCATCGACCAGCGCCAATATGACCGGCTGCAGGAGGTGCTGCAGGACGCCCTTGCGAAAGGCGCGCAGGCCGTGCCGCTCATTCCCGGTCAGCAGGGCGATGCGGCGCGGCGCATCATGCCGCCGGTGCTGCTCTTGGGCGTACACGACGGCATGCAGGTCATGCAGCGCGAAATCTTCGGCCCGCTGCTGCCGGTGATGACCTACCGCAGCAAGGAAGAAGTGGTGGACTACATCGGCGCGCACCACAGCCCGCTGGCGCTGTACCTCTACAGCCACGACCGCGCGCTGCAGGACTACTACCTCACCCACACCATCTCTGGCGGCGTCACCATCAACGACAGCCTGCTGCACGCCGGCCTGCACAACCTGCCTTTTGGCGGCGTGGGGCACAGCGGCATGGGGCACTACCACGGCCGCGAGGGCTTTCTGACCTTCTCTAAGCTGCGCCCGGTGTTGCGGCAAAGCCGGTTGCGCACGGTGGACTTTTTGATGCCGCCCTACAAGGGCCTGGCCAGCAAGATCCTCGACGTCATGCTCTGGCGCAACCGCTGACCCCGACAAACTTGAACCCCACGACCACGAAGGAGCCCCCCATGAACGGTGCCCAAGCCCTGATGAAAACGCTGGTCGATGCCGGCATCGAAGTCTGCTTCTCCAACCCCGGCACGAGCGAGATGCACTTTGTGGCGGCGCTGGACAGCGAACCGCGCATGCGCGCCGTGCTGGCGCTGTTCGAGGGCGTGGCTACCGGCGCAGCCGACGGCTATGCGCGCATGGCGGGCAAACCTGCAGCCACGCTCTTGCACCTGGGCTGCGGCCTGGGCAATGGCCTGGCCAACCTGCACAACGCGCGCAAGGGCAAGGTGCCCATCGTCAACATCGTGGGCGACCATGCCACCTACCACACGCGACTCGACGCCCAGCTGCAGTCCGACATTGAAACCGTGGCGCGCAACGTGTCGCCCGGTTTTGTGCGCACCTCGTCCACCACAGCCCGACTGTGCCAGGACGCCACCGACGCCATCACCGCCGCGCGCGGCCTGCCGGGGCAGGTGGCCACGCTGATCTTGCCGGCCGATGTGTCATGGGGCAAAGGTGCGGTGTTCTGCCCTCCCCCGCCGCAGCCGACGCCCCAGGCCGCAGACGCGGCGGTGGTGCGAGCCATCGCTGAAGTCGTTCGTTCAGGCAAGAAAACGGCTCTGTTGTTGGGCCGAAACGCCCTGCGCGAGCCCGCGCTGCTGGCTGCTGCGCGCATTGCCGCGCACAGCGGCGTGCAGCTGCTGGCCGAAGTGTTCCCCACCCGCATGGAGCGGGGCGCCGGGCTGCCGTCGGTTGAGCGCATTGCCTACCTGGCGGAAATGGCGGGCGTGCAGCTAGCCGAGATCGAACACCTGGTACTGGTCGACGCCAAGGCGCCGGTGTCTTTCTTCGCCTACCCCGGCAAAAAGAGCGAACTGGTGCCGGACACCTGCACGGTGCACACGCTCTCCACCCCCGCCCAAGATGCGGCTGCCAGCTTGGTGCAGCTCGGCACCGCGCTGGGCGCCACGCAGACCGCGCCCGCGCTGCACGCCGC
>JBATPF010000319.1:0-9208 GCA_049291355.1 Giesbergeria sp. | reverse complement strand
GCCTGGGGTGCGGGCGCGTCGGGCAGCACGCCCTTGATGACCGGGGTCTGCTTGTTGGTCGGCTCCTGCGAGCGGCGGGTGACCGCAGTGGGGTCTTCCACCACGTCGGCGAGCAGATAGCTGGCTTCCACATGGTCCAGACGCGGATCGTCGTGCTTGAGGCGCTCAAGCTTGTAATTGGGCGTTTCCAGCGCTTTGCTGGGCACCATGAGCACGGTGATGCGTTGCTTGAGTTCGATTTTGGCGATCTCGGTGCGCTTTTCGTTCAGCAGGAACGAAGCCACTTCCACCGGCACCTGGCAGTGCACGGCAGCCGTGTTGTCCTTCATCGACTCTTCCTGGATGATGCGCAAAATCTGCAGCGCCGAAGATTCGGTGTCGCGGATGTGGCCCGAGCCGCCGCAGCGTGGGCAGGGGATGGACGAACCTTCGCTGAGCGCGGGCTTGAGGCGCTGGCGGCTCATTTCCATCAGGCCGAACTTGGAAATCGTGCCGAACTGCACGCGGGCGCGGTCTTGGCGCAGCGCGTCGCGCAGGCGGTTTTCGACCTCGCGGCGGTTCTTCGACTCTTCCATGTCGATGAAGTCGATGACGATCAGGCCGCCCAGGTCGCGCAAACGCATCTGGCGCGCAACTTCGTCCGCGGCTTCCAGGTTGGTGCGGGTAGCGGTTTCCTCGATGTCGCCGCCCTTGATGGCGCGGGCCGAGTTCACGTCGACGGAAACCAATGCTTCGGTGTGGTCGATGACAATCGCGCCGCCGGACGGCAGCTGCACGGTGCGGGCGTAGGCCGACTCAATCTGGTGCTCGATCTGAAAGCGCGAGAACAGCGCGGCGTCGTCGCGGTAGCGCTTCACACGCGCGGCATGCTCGGGCATGACGTGCGCCATGAACTGCTGCGCCTGCTCGTAGATGTCGTCGGTATCGATGAGGATGTCACCGATGTCGTTGTTGAAATAGTCGCGAATGGCGCGAATGACCAGGCTCGATTCCTGGTAAATCAGGAATGCGCCCTTGCCACCCTGGGCGGCGCCGTCGATGGCGCTCCAGAGTTTGAGCAGGTAGTTCAAGTCCCACTGCAGCTCGGGGGCGCTGCGGCCGATGCCGGCGGTGCGGGCAATGATGGACATGCCGTTGGGGTATTCCAACTGGTCCATGTTCTCTTTGAGCTCGGCGCGGTCCTCGCCCTCGATGCGGCGCGACACACCGCCACCACGCGGGTTGTTGGGCATCAGCACCACGTAGCGGCCGGCGAGCGAGATGAACGTGGTCAGGGCGGCACCCTTGTTGCCGCGTTCTTCCTTCTCGACCTGGATCAGCAGCTCCTGGCCTTCGCGGATGACCTCGTTGATGCGCGCCTGGCTGGGCGGGACACCGGGGGCAAAGTACTGGCGGGAGATTTCCTTGAACGGCAGGAAGCCGTGGCGGTCTTCGCCGTAGTCGACAAAACAGGCTTCCAGACTGGGTTCGACGCGTGTGACCACGGCCTTGTAGATGTTGCCCTTGCGCTGTTCGCGCCCTTCGATTTCGATTTCGTAGTCGAGGAGCTTTTGTCCGTCGACGATGGCCAGGCGGCGCTCTTCGGGCTGCGTGGCGTTGATCAGCATCCGCTTCATGATGCGTTTCCTTCTTCAGTGGCGGGGCCGGCGGCGCGGCAACCGGGGTTGCATGCGGCCTGGGCCCAAAAATCCAAACAACAGCTTGCGCGCGCCTAAGGCGCTGCGCAGAGCCAACGGTGCCTGGACGGACGCCTTGAAACGAAGGGAATTGCCGAAGTCGCCAATGACGCTGTGCTTAGCAGAGCGGCAGGGGCGGGGGCGCGTGGAAGGGGGCGAGCCTGGGAGCCGGCATAAATGCTACTGAAAATGTAGCTGCCTGCGCAGGTGCAATAAGCGCTAGAGCGCGATTTGGCACCAAAGGCAAAGGCAGACGCCATTGCCAGAGGGAGATCCATCGCAGTACCAGAGCCAGCATGTTTCGCTTCGATCCGTTGGCAGGCACCGCCTCGTGGGGGCGCCTGCAAACTTAGTATTCCGTATCGGTGTTTCAATCTGTCCGCCCGCCGCGCGGGGCACCGGCCATGGCAGGCAATTGGCCTGTCATCTGCAAGTGCAACGCACGCTGGCATCGACCTGCCTGCGCAAGGGAAATGGGTGTGTCGACTAAAATTCAGACAAATCAACCACTTACAAAATAGTGCGCAGGTGAAACAGATTATAGGGGCCAAACCCTCCGCGCACCCGGCGTCGCCGACCGCGCACCCGGTACCACCGGTCGTACGTTTCCAAGCCGTAGACGCCAATTCGGCGGGCCAGCGGCTGGACAACTTCCTGCTGCGCGAGCTCAAGGGCGTTCCCAAGACGCATGTCTACCGCATCATTCGCAGCGGCGAGGTGCGCGTGAACAAGGGGCGCGCCAGTGCCGACACGCGCCTGGCCGAGGGTGACCTGGTGCGTGTGCCGCCGGTGCGTGTGTCAGACCGTATCGAGGAAAAGGCCGCACACCCGGCGCCAGCGCGCGAATTTCCCGTCTTGCTCGACGACGAGGCGCTGCTGGCCATCGACAAGCCGGCCGGCGTGGCCGTGCATGGCGGCAGCGGCGTGAGCTTTGGCGTGATTGAGCAATTGCGCCAGGCGCGGCCGCAAGCGCGTTTTCTGGAACTGGTGCACCGGCTGGACCGCGAAACTTCGGGCATTTTGCTGATCGCCAAGAAGCGCAGCGCGCTGACCCATCTGCAAGAGCAGTTTCGCGAGCGCGAGACCGGCAAAACCTACCTGGCGCTGGTGGTGGGTGCCTGGCAGGCCAATAAAAAGGTCATCGACACGCCGCTGCACAAATACCTCCAGGCGGACGGCGAGCGCCGCGTGCGCACCACCACGGTGGACGACCCGGACGGCATGCGCTCGATCACCCTGGTCAAGCTGCGCCGGCGCTTGCCGGCGCGCCCCGAGGCAGGCCTGCCGGAGTTTTCTCTGCTCGAAGTGACCATCAAGACCGGCCGCACGCACCAGATTCGGGTGCACCTCGCCAGCCAGGGCTGCCCCATTGCCGGGGACGAGAAATACGGCGACTTCGAACTCAACCGCCGCCTGCAGCGCCACGGCCTCAAACGCATGTACCTGCACGCCTGGCGCTTGCAGTTCACCCATCCCGCAAGCAGCGAGCGCATCGAACTGCTGGCACCATTGCCGCCTGACTTGGCCTGTTTTTGCCCCCTCTCATGACCGATTTCCTGCCCGCGCGCCACTTTGACCTCATTGCTTTCGACTGGGACGGCACCCTGTTTGACTCCACCGCCATCATCGTGCGCTGCATTCAGGAGGCGGTTTGCGACGTGGGGGGCGAGCGCCCGAGCGACTTGGACGCCAGCTACGTGATTGGCATGGCGCTGACCCAGGCGCTGGCCCATGCCGCGCCCGACGTGCCGCCGGAAAAATATCCCGAGCTAGGCCTGCGCTACCGCACCCACTACGCGCGCCACCAGGATGACCTGGTGCTGTTCGAGGGCGTACTGCCGCTGCTGGAGTGCCTGCGCGCGCGTGGTCACCTGCTGGCCGTGGCCACCGGCAAGAGCCGGCGCGGGCTGGACGAAGCGCTGCACAGCGTGCAGCTTCGCGGCATGTTCGATGGTTCGCGTACCGCAGACGAGACCGCTGGCAAGCCCCATCCGCTGATGCTGCAGGAACTGATGGCCGAGTTTTGCGTACCCGCCGATCGCGTGCTGATGATTGGCGACACCACGCACGACCTGCAAATGGCGCAAAACGCCGGCTGCGCCAGTGTCGGCGTGAGCTACGGCGCGCACGAGAGCGGCGCATTTGCCGCGTTTGCGCCGCGCCATGTCGCGCATTCGGTGGCCGATCTGGCCACCTGGCTGGAGCACAACGCGTGAATGGGCCGGTGGCGTTCGAACTGTGCGAGAGCGAAGCCCTGGTTGACAGCGGCGCGGCCGTGCCGTTCGACGTGGTCTATCTGGGTGAGCGCTGCCGGGCCTTTGCGGTGCGCTTTCAGGGCCAGGTGCAGGCCTACGTGAACCGCTGCGGCCATGTGCCGATGGAAATGGATTACGTTGACGGGCAGTTCTTTGACTCCACCGGCCAGTGGTTGATGTGCGCGACCCATGGCGCCATGTACGCTCCTGCCAGCGGCACTTGTGTGGCCGGGCCATGCCGACGCGGATTGGTCAAAATTGCCGTTTCGGAAGAAGCAGGGCGGGTGCGCTGGCATACTTCTCCCCAACTCCAGCCACCCGGGGGGTGACATGACAGACGCCAACGATCCGAACGCAAGTTCACAACAAAAATACCCGCCAGCGCCCGATCTATGGGCAAAGGAAGCTATGAATTCAGAAGTAAAACAAGGCGCGACGAACAGTGGCTGGGAGCGCGGCGTACTCGAAGAACTGGTGCTGGCCACCGTGCGCGAGCAGCGCGCCGCCCGCCGCTGGCGCACCTTTACCCGATTGCTCTGGCTGGTGCTGATCGGCGCCATCGCCTGGGCAGTTTTCTCGCGCGACATCACGGGTCCCA
Organism: Giesbergeria sp.; assembly: GCA_049291355.1. Lineage (GTDB taxonomy): Bacteria > Pseudomonadota > Gammaproteobacteria > Burkholderiales > Burkholderiaceae_C > Simplicispira. The sequence continues at coordinate 4,679 of JBATPF010000319.1, read as the reverse complement.
GCAAAAGCAGTCCGCATACCGCCGTGGTGGAAATCAAGGGTGAAATTGCCTCGGACACCGACGCCAGCGCCGAATATGTCATGGCCGCCATGCGCAGCGCGTTTGAGGACGAAGGCTCCAGGGCCGTAGTGCTATTGGTCAACTCGCCCGGCGGCAGCCCGGTGCAGGCCGGCATGATCAACGACGAGATCGTCCGCCTCAAGGCCAAATACAACAAGCCGGTCTATGCCGTGGTGGAAGAAACCTGCGCCTCGGCGGCCTACTACATTGCTGCGGCGGCAGACGACATCTATGTCGACAAGGCCAGCATCGTCGGCAGCATCGGCGTGCTGATGGATGGTTTTGGCTTTACCGGCACGATGGAAAAGCTCGGTGTCGAGCGCCGTTTGTTGACCGCGGGCGAAAACAAGGGCTTCCTCGACCCTTTCAGCCCGCAGACTGAAAAGCAGCGTGCCTTTGCCCAGACCATGCTCGACCAGATCCACCAGCAGTTCATTGCTGCCGTGAAAGCGGGCCGCGGCGACCGGCTCAAGGAGACGCCCGAGACCTTCAGCGGCCTGTTCTGGACCGGCCAGCAAGCCATTGACATGGGTCTGGCCGACCATTTGGGCAGCCTCGACCAGGTGGCGCGCGACGTGGTCAAGGCCGACGAGGTGATCGACTACACCCGGCGCGAGAACGTTGCCGAGCGGCTGGCCAAGCGCTTTGGCGCAGCGCTGGGAGCGGGCGCGATGCGCGCCATGCAGTCGGCTGCGCTGCAGCTGCGTTGAGGGCCGTATGGACTGGCTTGCTGAAGTGAAATGGGACGCGCAGGGCCTGGTGCCTGTCATTGCACAGGAAAAATCCACGGGCGACGTGCTGATGTTCGCCTGGATGAACCGCGAAGCCCTGCAGAAAACGGCCGAGTTGGGCCGCGCGGTGTATTTCAGCCGATCGCGCTGCAAGCTGTGGTTCAAGGGCGAAGAATCGGGCCATGTGCAGGAGGTGCACGACATCCGTATCGACTGCGATCAGGATGTCATTTTGCTGAGCGTCACCCAGCGGGGCCACGAACCCGGCATTGCCTGCCACACCGGCCGCCACAGTTGCTTCTACAGCGTGCTGCGCAATGGCCAGTGGCAAGCCACCGAGCCGGTCTTGAAAGATCCGGCTTCGATCTACAAGTAACTCCATGACCGAAATCTCCCAATATTCCAGCGACGAAGGCGCGCTCGCCCGGCTTGCCGCCACCATCGAGAGCCGCAAGCGCGAGCACGGTGGTGACCCCGACAAGAGCTACGTGGCGCGTTTGCTGCACCAGGGGCCCGACGCCTTTCTGAAGAAAATCGGCGAAGAGGCCACCGAAGTGGTCATGGCCGCCAAAGACCTTGACCACGGCGGCGACCGCGCCAAGCTCGTCGGCGAAGTGGCCGACCTGTGGTTCCACTGCATGGTGGCGCTGGCGCACTACGGCGCGACGCCGCACGAGGTGATTGCCGAACTCGAACGCCGGGCCGGTACCAGCGGCATCGAGGAAAAAGCCCTGCGCAAAGCGCAGGGCCGTGCTGCCAGCGAGGCCCAGCCATGAACAACGACATCATCGACGTTTCCACCGACGACCAGCGCGCCGAAGGACTCAAGGCCTGGGGCTGGCTGAGCTATGTGCTGCACCTGATCGTGGCGCTGGGCGCGGTCATTCCTGGAGCGCAGCCGGGCGCGCTGCTGCTGCTTGTCGCCTTGGTCATCGATCTCGTCAAACGCTCGGATGCGCAGGGCACCTGGCAGGCCAGCCATTTCTCCTGGCGCATCCGCACGGTGCTCTGGGCCGGCGTGCTGTACATCGTTACCGCGCCGCTGTGGCTGCTTTTCTTCTTGCCTGGCTGGTTGGCGTGGTGCGTGATTTCGCTGTGGTTCCTGTACCGCATCGTGCGCGGCATGGTGGCTATGAACGAGAACCGTCCGCTGAATGTCTGAACGGCCCAAGCCCTCGCCCCAGCCGATCAGCCTGGCACTGCAAGGCGGTGGCTCCCATGGTGCGCTGACCTGGGGCGTGCTGGACGCGTTGCTGGAAGACGGTGGCCTCGATTTCGACGGCATCAGTGGGTCCAGTGCAGGGGCGATGAACGCGGTCGCTGTGGCACATGGTTTTGCGCAGGCTGCAGCGCAGACATCCGACCCGCAGCAGGCCCGAGTCGAGGGTGCCGCCCTGGCGCGCGCTGCCCTGACGCGGCTTTGGGAGGGCATTGGCGCGCTGGGCGGGCCGGGCTGGGGCGACCCGCTGATGCTGCCCGCCATGGCCTGGATGACGCCCTGGCTTGCGCCTGCGCAATCGAACCCGCTGGACATCAATCCGCTGCGCCAGCTGCTGGAGCGGGAAATCGACTTTGGTCTCCTGGCCGCAGCACCCGCCAGCGTGCCCAGCGTTTTTGTCTGCGCCACCAACGTGCGGACCGGCCGCGGCGAAATTTTTTCCGGCGCCCGCCTGAGCGCGGCCGCAGTGATGGCATCGGCCTGCCTGCCCATGGTGTTTCACCCGGTGACGATTGAGGGCCAGGCGTATTGGGATGGGGGCTACTCCGGGAACCCGGCGCTGTATCCGCTCATCTACCAGGCTCGGTGCAGCGACATCCTGCTGGTACAGATCAACCCCATCGAGCACGCGGACGTGCCGGACACCGTTCCCGAAATCATGGATCGCATGAACGAGATCAACTTCAACGCCTGCCTGCTGGCGGAATTGCGCGCCATCGAGTTTGTGCGCCGCCTGCTGGCTGAGGGCAAGCTGGACCCCGGGCACTACCGTGACATTCGCATGCACCGCGTTGATGGCGGTGCGGCGCTGGCCGCGTTTGGCTCCACCAGCAAGGCGCGCGCCGATCTGGCCTTCGTTCGCAAGCTGTTTGATCTGGGCCGCACTGCCGGCGCGAAATGGTTGGCGGCGCACCGAAAAGACCTGGGCGTGCGCGCGACTCTGCAGCTCACGCACAATGCCTGATTGATTGAATGAGTTTGCCCATGCACGACCCGAACTGCCTTTTCTGCAAGATCGCCGCTGGCGCCATTCCTTCGCGCAAGGTGTATGAAGACGAAGAGATTTTCGCCTTCCACGATATTCACCCCCATGCGCCGGTCCATTTTTTGCTCGTGCCGCGCCTGCATTTGCCTTCGATGGCCAACGCGGAGCCATCGCACGCGGGCTTGCTGGGGCGCATGATGGTCTTGGCTCCGCGGCTCGCCCTGGAGCAAGGTTGCCGCCCGTATCCGGAAGGGGGGTTTCGCATTGTGGTAAACACCGGCCACGAAGGCGGGCAAGAGGTGCAGCATCTGCACATGCATGTGATGGGTGGCCCCCGCCCCTGGCTCAAAGGCTGATGGCTTGGGTGGCTTAACGCGCCGCAGGGTATCTGCAAGCTGCTTGCAAGCCGCCGCGAACCAGCCGACTAAAATGTTCTGTATTCCTTAGGAGATTCTCATGGGCTCTTTTTCTATTTGGCACTGGCTGATCGTGCTGCTGATCGTGGTCATGGTTTTTGGCACGAAGAAGCTCAAGAACATGGGTTCGGATCTGGGCGGCGCCGTCAAGGGGTTCAAGGACGGCATGAAGGACGGCTCGGCCGACGATGCCGTGGTGCCGCCCCCGTCACAGGTGACCAACGCGTCGGCCGCACAGGATGCGTCGACCATCGACGTGCAAGCCAAGCAAAAAAGCTGATTTTCAGCATCCAGGCTCAGACGCATGATTGATATCGGTCTCTCCAAAATGGCCTTGATCGGCGTCGTGGCGCTGATCGTCGTCGGGCCGGAGAAGCTGCCGCGCGTGGCCCGCACCGTGGGCACCTTGCTGGGCAAGGCGCAGCGCTATGTGGCCGACGTGAAGTCCGAAGTCAACCGCTCGATGGAGCTAGACGAGCTGCGCAAGATGAAAGACACGGTGGAGAACGCAGCCCGCGACGTCGAGCAGACCATCCACACCAGCGCCAGCGATTTCGAGCGCGACCTGAACGACGCCTCGGACACCGCAAACGCTACCCATGCCGGCTATCTGAGCGTTGCGCAGAGCAGCGTGGTTCCCGCCTACCGCAATCCAGGCAAGAACTGGCGCCTCAAGCGCGGCGCCATGCCCCAGTGGTACAAGTCGCGTGCCGGGGTGCGCACCAAGGCGCAGTCGGGCGCGGCGCGCGTGGCGCGCTATCGTCCCCAGAAATTTCACTGACCGCTGCGCCGCCAGCCGCGCGGCTTCGGGCGCAACCTGCCCGGCACTTCCTGCCCCATGTCACAGACCCCATCTTCAGAAGACGAGTTAGCCGGTACCGAGCAGCCTTTTGTGCAGCACCTGATGGAGCTGCGCGATCGGCTCGTCAAGGCCATCGTAGCCGTGGGCGTGGTGGCCGCCGTGCTGTTTTTCTTTCCTGGCCCGGGCGCCCTCTACGACCTGTTGGCCGCGCCTCTGGTGGCGCATCTGCCCAAAGGCGCAACGCTGATTGCTACGTCGGTGATTTCGCCCTTCATGGTGCCGCTCAAGATTTTGCTGATGGCGGCTTTCATGATTGCGCTGCCCGTGGTGCTGTGGCAGGTCTGGGGCTTCGTTGCCCCTGGTCTGTACCTGCACGAAAAAAAGCTGGTGCTCCCGCTGGTGGTCTCCAGCACCTTGCTGTTTCTGATTGGCGTGGGGTTTTGCTACTTTTTCGTGTTCGGCAAGG
>JBATPF010000318.1:0-4761 GCA_049291355.1 Giesbergeria sp. | reverse complement strand
TGGCACCTGAACCCAGGTCGCCAGAATGGGGCCGAACACCATCAGACCCCACATGCCATAGACGATGGACGGCACTGCCGCCAGCAATTCGATGGCCGTCCCCAGCGGGCGTCTGAGCCAGCCTGGCGAGAGCTCGGTGAGGAACAGCGCAATGCCGAAACTCACCGGTACGGCGATCAGCAAGGCAATGGCCGAAGTGGCCAAGGTGCCATAGATCATCACCAGACCGCCGTACTCATTCTTGACCGGATCCCACACGCTATTGGTCAGAAAGCCCAACCCATAGGCTGCGATAGCAGGCCAGGCCCCGATCACCAGGGACACCAGGATCCCTGCCAAAGTTGCCAGGGTGAGCCAGGCCGCCGCATGCGCGAGCAGCGCAAAAACACGGTCGGCCAGTACGCCGGAAATTCGAAACTTGCGCGGTGGAGGCATATTCTTCTGGGCGCCCGCCAGGACATGAGCGCCTGGTGCGGAGGAAACGGTAAGTGTAGACACTGGCTGTCCTGGTGATCGAAATCGGGCGGCGGCGCCCAATGCGCCGCGCCCGACCGCGCTTATTTGAGCGTGATGGCCTTGCCCGAGCTGTCCTTGATCTCGCCCCAGGCCTTCCGAATCACGGCCTTCACGCTGTCGGGCATGGGCACGTAGTCCAAGTTGCTGGCGGTCTTGTCGCCCTGGTTGTAAGCCCAGTCAAAAAACTTGAGCGTCGTCGTGGCCTGCATTGGCTTGTCCTGCACCTTGTGCATCAAGATGAACGTGGCGCCAGTGATGGGCCAAGAATCTTTGCCGGGCTGGTTGGTGAGGATTTGGTAGAAGCTTTTGCTCCAGTCGGCGCCTGCCGCGGCGGCTTTGAAAGCCTTGTCATCAGGCGAGACAAAGGTGCCGGTGCTGTTGGACAGCTGCACGTACTTCATCTTGTTCTGCTTGACATAGGCGTACTCCACGTAGCCAATCGAGTTGGGCAGACGGCCGACGAAGGCTGCAACGCCTTCGTTGCCCTTGCCGCCCGCGCCGGCGGGCCAGTTCACTGCGGTGCCTTCGCCCACGGCGGACTTCCACTCGTCGTTCACCTTGCTCAGGTAATTGGTGAAGATGAAGCTGGTGCCCGAACCGTCTGCACGGCGCACCGGAGCGATATCGGCATCAGGCAGCTTCACGCCGGGGTTCAGCGCAACGATGGCCGGATCGTTCCAGCGCTTGATCTTGCCCAGATAAATATCGCCGAGCACATGGCCACTCAACTTCATCTGGCCGGCTTCGATGCCTTGAATGTTGACCACGGGCACCACACCACCGATCACGGTGGGGAACTGCATCAGCCCCTTCGCGGCCAACTCCTCGTCTTTCAGGGGTGCGTCGGACGCGCCGAAGTCCACCGTCTTGGCGTCGATCTGGCGGATACCGGCGCCCGAGCCGACCGACTGGTAATTGATGCGCACGCCGGTCGCCTTGTTGTAGTCAGACGCCCATTTGGCATACAGCGGTGCGGGAAAGCTGGCGCCCGCGCCGGTGGCCTCTTGCTGCGCGTAGGCGCCGCCAGCAAACGCCGCAGCGATTGCGCCAGAGATCAGAATTCGAATCATTGAACCGTTCATTGCAAAACCCCTTGCCTTGGTTGATGGAAAGCAAGTCAAATTTATGCGCCCAATGTGACATGTCTGTGACATGTGCGCCCCCTGCGTCCGTCAAGACCGCCGCCGCTGTCACAGCACCGTCACGATGCCAATTTACGCTGAACGCTTGTTCCCTCCACCGCCTAGCGCGGGTTTGTCATGCCTTCAGGTTTGCCCTCCAGCCTTTCCATCAGCCGCAGGGGGCTTTTGCACGCCGCCAGCTCGGCTCTTGCCCTGTGGGGCTTGCCTTCTGCAGCCCAACCACGGTCACCCGGCACCGACACCACGCCTATTACCGTGGCCCAGGTGGTGGATATGTCCCCCAACCTGCAGGACGTGGGGCGCGATTTCCTTGCCGGCTCGCAGGCCGCCTGGCAAAGCATCAATGCCGCCGGAGGCGTGCAGGGCCGTCCCGTGCGCCACCTGAGTTTCGTCACCGACGGCAGCGCCCAGGGCACGCGCGATGCCTGGCAGCGCATCGAAGCCACGGCCAACTGCGTGGTCCTGTCGGGCTGCGTGGGGGATGCGGCCACCCGCACCCTGACCGAGCTGCAGGCCACAAGCCCAAGCGGTGCCACGCTGGCGCAGGTGGCGCCCTGGGTACAGGCCGAGGACACCTACCCCGTCAGCAGCGCCGTATTCGGCATTTTCCCGGGCTACCGCGAGCAGATGGCACATGCGCTCAGCTCACTGACCCGCGTCGGGGTGCGGGAAATTGGGGTCGCCTTTGCGCATGCCCGCCAGCGCAATGCCGCCCTGCCTGCGGTCGAGCGGGCGGCCGCCACCCTGGGCCTGCAACTGCGCCCCCTGCCTGCGCCGGGCCAGGAGCCCAGCAGCGCCGAGCGCCAGGCCGAGAAAACCCAAGCCCTCGTGCTGTTCGTGGGCGGCACACCGGAACTGCATGCGTTCGCTCAGCGTCTACCAGACCAGCCGGGCGGCCACCGCTACATCATTGCACTGGCCGATGTGAACCTGCAGGTGCTCGGACAGATGGGCGGCGTGCCCCGCCACTCCTCGGTCATTGCAACGCAGGCGGTGCCGCTGCTGACCTCAAGTGCCGGCGTGGTAAGGGCCTACCGCAAAGCGCTCGCGCGCTATTACGACGAGCCGCCATCGCCGCAGGGCCTGGCCGGCTTCGTGGCGGCGCGCTACACCGCAGCCGTGCTTTCGGGCGTGCGCGTGGGCATCACCCGCGCCAGCGTGCTGCAGGGGCTGCGCGAGCGCAAGGACACCGATGTGGACGGTTTCATGGTGCGCTGCGAAGGCGTCGAGCGCCGCGGCGGCTACGTGACCCAGACCATGCTGGCTGCGGACGGACGGCTGATCGGCTGACCCGCGGGCTGTTGCAGTGCCGGCCGGGCCGGGCGCAGCGCACGCGGGTGCTATCCTGCCCAACACCGCCAATCTTCTTGTTTTCCCCTATTTTTTCCCCTATTTTTCCACAATGCAAAACGGAACGTTGCTCGCCGCCGTCGATCTTGGATCCAACAGCTTTCGCCTCGAGATCGGCCGGCACGACAACGGCCACATTCAGCGCGTGGAATACCTCAAGGAAACCGTGCGCCTGGGCGGCGGTCTGGACGAAGACCACAACCTGAGCCTGGACGCCATGCAGCGCGGCTGGGACTGCCTGGCGCGCTTTGCCGAACGGCTGGGGGGCTTTGCGCACGCGCAGGTGCGCGCGGTGGCCACGCAGACGCTGCGCGAAGCCAACAACCGCGAAGCCTTTCTGCACCGAGGCAGCGAGGTGCTGGGCCATGCCATCGACCTGGTCTCCGGCCCCGAGGAGGCCCGCCTCATCTACCAGGGCGTGGCGCGGCTGTTGCCGCAGTCGGACGAGCGCCGGCTGGTGATCGACATCGGGGGGCGCTCGACCGAACTCATCCTGGGCCAGCAGTTCGACGCGCGCTCCGTTGCGTCCTACCGCGTGGGGAGCGTCGCCTGGTCGGCGCAGTATTTCGCCGATGGCCGCTTTACCGGCAACGCTTTCGAGCGCGCCGAGGTGGCCGCGCAAGCGGCCTTGGAAGATGCAGCGGTGATGTTTTCATCCAGCCACTGGGACCTGGCCTACGGCGCCTCGGGCACGGTGGGGGCGGTGGCGGACATTCTGGCGGGAGCCGGTTTCGAGCGCGATCGCATCGGCCGCGACGGCCTGATCTGGCTCAAAGCCCAATTGCTGCGCGCGCAAAGCGCCGACCGCGTGCGCCTGGACGGCCTCAAGGAAGACCGGCGTCCGGTGATCGGGGGGGGCATCAGCGTGCTGTGCGCCGTGTTCGACCTGCTGCACATCGACAGCCTGAACGTGGCCCAGGGAGCGCTGCGCCAGGGCGTGCTGTACGACATGGTGCAACGCGAGCACCCCGAATCCGACCTGCGCGTGCTCACCGTGCAGACGCTCATGCAACGCTTTGACGTCGATGCGGAGCAAGCCGCGCGTGTGGCGCGCACGGCGGTGGATCTGTACGGGCAACTGCGCGGCCGGGGCGCAGAGGGCGCGCGAGAACTGGCCTGGGCAGCGCAGTTGCATGAAATCGGCTGCATCGTCTCACACGTCGATGCGCACCGCCACGGCGCCTACATTCTGGACAACACCGACGCGGCAGGCTTCTCGCGCGACGAGCTGGCCCAACTGGGCACGCTGGTGCTCGGCCAGCGCGGCAAGCCGCGCAAACTGGACGTGGACATGAGTGACACCACCCTGGCCCTGCAGTTGCTGTGCCTGCGGCTGGCCAAAGCCTTGTGCCATGCGCGGCGCGACCCGTCGACCGAAGGGCTGAGCCTGCGCCTGTCCGGTCAGCGCTTTGCCCTGCAGGCGCGGCCCGGCTGGGCCGCCGAATTTCCGCAATCGGCCTATCTGCTGCAGGAAGAAGCCGCAGCCTGGAACAAAACGCCCTGGGACCTTCAGCTTGATCTGCCCTGATGCGCTCCCGCGCCATCCGCACCGTAGATTGCTATAGTAAATATAGCTATATTCCTATGATGGTATTGCGCTAGAGGCGTTTATTATTGAAAATTAGAGGAGTTCTGGCGACTGCACTGCCAGCAGCACGGTTTCCCATGCGTCGGCGCGCTGGCGCTGGCGCAGCCACCACACCGCGCCCTTGCGCACTGCGCAAGCCCCGCCCGCCAGGCCAAGCGTCTGGGC
>JBATPF010000317.1:0-32987 GCA_049291355.1 Giesbergeria sp. | reverse complement strand
GTACGAGCGGCACCGTGACCACCCAAGGCGACTCGTGTGGCTTGCTGTGATCGCCATGGTGGCCGTGCGGATCGGGCTCCTCGTCCGCAGCGTGGTGGTGCGCGTCCGGGTTTTGGTCGTAGCGTTCCTTGCCGTGAAACACCAGAAAATACAGCCGGAACGAGTAGAAAGCAGTGATGAAAACACCAGCCAGAACGGCGAAGTAGGCAAACCCAGCTGCCGGAAGTTGGCTGGCGTGAATCGCCTCGATGACGTCGTCTTTGGAGTAGAAACCCGAAAACAGAGGTGTCCCAATAAGCGCCAGCGAACCCAGCAAGAACGTGATCCAGGTAATGGGCATGTACTTGCGCACACCCCCCATCCAGCGAATGTCCTGGTTGTGGTGCATGCCGATGATCACCGAACCGGCCGCGAGGAACAGCAATGCCTTGAAGAAGGCGTGCGTCATCAAGTGGAATACACCCACCGAGTAGGCCGACGCGCCAAGCGCCACGGTCATGTATCCCAGCTGCGAAAGCGTCGAATAGGCAATGACACGCTTGATATCGTTCTGGATGATGCCCAGGAACCCCATGAACAACGCCGTGATGGCACCAATGATCAGAATGAAGTTCAGCGCCGTGTCGGACAGTTCAAACAGCGGCGACATGCGCGCCACCATGAAAATACCTGCCGTGACCATGGTGGCCGCGTGGATCAAGGCCGAAATGGGCGTTGGGCCTTCCATCGAGTCTGGCAACCACACGTGCAGCGGAAACTGCGCGCTCTTGCCCATGGCTCCGATGAACAGACAGATGCAGATAACGGTAATCAGCATCCACGACGTTCCGGGGAAAGCCAAGGCGCCGAGTTCACCCGCCTTGGCAAACACCTCGCCGTAGTTCAACGTATTGGTGAAAGCAGCAATCAGTCCAATGCCCAGGATGAAACCGAAGTCGCCCACGCGGTTCACCATAAAAGCCTTCATGTTGGCGAAAATCGCCGAGGGCTTGTTGAACCAGAAACCGATGAGCAGGTACGACACCAAGCCCACGGCCTCCCAGCCGAAGAAGAGCTGGAGCATGTTGTTGCTCATCACAAGCATCAGCATGGAGAAAGTAAACAGCGAGATGTAGGCGAAGAAGCGGTTGTAGCCGTCGTCCTCTTCCATGTAGCCGATGGTGTAGATGTGCACCATCAGCGAGACGAAGGTGACGACGCACATCATCATGGCGGTAAGGCTGTCGATCAGGAAGCCCACTTCCATCTTCAGTCCGCCAACCTCCATCCAAGTGTAGATGCTCTCATTGAAACGGGCACCATCGACGGCCACGCTTTTGAGCGTCATGGCCGATATGACGAAGGCGACGAGCACCCCCAGAATGGTGAGCGTATGGCTCATGCGTCGGCCGATCCAGTTACCGCCGAACGTGGTACCGAACACACCGGCCAGCAGCGCACCTGCCAGCGGCGCAAGTGGCACGATAAGCAGCGTGGAAGCAGAAAGGGTTTGACTCATTGTGGGAAACCTTGGCTTAAAGTCGCCTCAACCCTGCAGGGTGTCGAGCGCGTCCGCATTGATGTTGGACTTGTTGCGGAACAACAGCACCAGGATGGCAAGTCCGATGGCCGATTCGGCCGCTGCCACCGTGAGAATGAAGAACACGAACACCTGCCCGTGCATGTCGCCCAGATAGTGCGAGAACGCGACAAAATTCATGTTCACCGCGAGCAGCATCAGTTCGATCGACATCAGCAGAACGATCAGATTCTTGCGGTTGAGAAAGATGCCAATGACGGCGAGCGCAAACAGCATCGCGCCGAGCGAAAGAAAGTGGCCCAAGGTCAAGGTCAAGCTCATGCTTTGGTCTCCTGGACAGTGGAGGGGGCAAGAGGCTCGGGCGCTTGCATGGTGGGCGCGAGCTTGACGATGCGCATGCGGTCTTGTGCCCGCACCCGCACCTGCTCGGAAGGATCAATCGCTTTGCTGTCCTTGCGCTTGCGCAGGGTCAGCGCAATGGCGGCAATCATCGCCACCAGCAAAATGACGGCAGCGATTTCCACGGGAAGCAGGTACTGCGTATACATCAGCTGACCCAAAGCCTTGGCGTTCGAGTACTGCAAGACGTGGCCTGCGGCATCCACCGCGCTGGCCATGACTTTGGGTTCGTCCATTCCGCGGAAACCCGACATCAGCACAAGACCCATCTCGAATGCGATGAGGCCACCCAGAATCGCAGCCAGCGGAAAGTGTTTCCAAAAGCCTTTGCGCACGCCGGCCATGTCGATGTCGAGCATCATCACGACGAACATGAACAGCACCATCACAGCACCCAGGTACACCAGCACCAGCACGATGGCCAAAAATTCGGCCTTCAAAAGCAGCCACAAACCGGCGGCCTGAGAAAACGCCAGCATCAGGTGCAATACCGCATGCACAGGATTTCGCGCCGTGATGACCCGGAAGGCGGCAAACAGCAGCACGACCGAAAAAAGATAGAAAAAACCAGTCTTGGCGTCCATGAATCGGTTCTTTTCAAGAAGTCTCGCGTAAGGGCCCTACCGCTCAGCGGTAAGGCGCGTCTGCCGCTCGGGCAGCAGCAATTTCGGCTTCGTAGCGATCACCGACCGCCAGCAGCATGTCCTTGGTGAAGTACAGATCGCCCCGTTTTTCACCGTGGTATTCGAGGATATGCGTCTCGACGATGGAATCCACCGGGCAGCTTTCCTCGCAAAATCCGCAAAAAATGCACTTCGTCAAATCGATGTCGTAGCGCGTGGTGCGGCGCGAGCCATCGTCACGGATATCCGACTCGATGGTGATCGCCACCGCAGGGCACACGGCCTCGCACAGCTTGCATGCGATACAGCGCTCTTCGCCGTTCTCATAGCGACGCAGTGCGTGCAGACCACGAAAACGTGGCGAAAGCGGTGTCTTTTCCTCGGGGAACTGCACGGTCACCTTGCGCCGGAACGCGTAGCGACCGGTCAGGGCCATGCCCTTCACCAGCTCCACCAGTAAAAAGCTCTTGAAAAAATCCTTGACGGAAAAAGATGCAGCAGCAACGGCAGCCATGGGGTTCTCCGCTTATTTCCAAATATTCCAAGGCGAGAGCAGCCAGCCCGCAATCACGAGCAGCCACACCAGCGTGACAGGAATGAAGATCTTCCAGCCCAGACGCATGATCTGGTCATAACGAAAGCGCGGGAAGGTGGCGCGAATCCAGATAAACATGGATACCACGAGGAAGGTCTTGATCCCCAACCAGATCCAGCCCGGAATGAAGTCCAGCACCGCAAACGGCGAGAGCCAGCCCCCCAGGAACATGATGACCGCAAGAATGGACACCAGCCACATGCTCGCGTACTCGGCGAGGAAGAAGATGGCAAAGCCCATGCCGGAATATTCCACCATGTGGCCAGCAACGATTTCCGCCTCGCCTTCCACCACGTCAAACGGGTGGCGGTTGGTTTCGGCCACGGCCGACACGAGGTAGACAATGAAAATAGGCAGCAGGGGCAGCCAGTTCCAGGACAAAAACGAGAGCCCGTGTGCGGCCATCGCGCCGCGGCCCTGGCCCAGCACCACCTCGGTCAAATTCATGCTGCCCGACACCATGAGCACCACCAGGAAGCAAAAGCCCATAGCAATTTCATAGCTCACCATTTGTGCGGAAGCGCGCATGGCACCCAAAAAGGCGTACTTCGAATTCGAGGCCCACCCGGCGATGATCACGCCATAAACCTCGATGGAGGTGATTGCCATCATCAACAGCAGACCCGCGTTGATGTTGCTGAGCGCCACCTCGGGGCCGAAAGGAATCACCACCCAGGCGGCCAGCGCCGGCATGATGGCCATCACCGGACCCAGGACGAACAGACCCTTGGAGGCCGCCGATGGCTGGATGATCTCTTTGGTGAGCAACTTCAGCGCGTCGGCGATCGGCTGCAACAAGCCCAGCGGCCCGACGCGATTGGGACCGTGACGCACCTGCATAAAGCCCAGCAGCTTGCGCTCCCAGAGGGTGAGATAAGCGACGGCGCCCATCAAGGGCAGCACCACCACCACGATCTTGATCAGAATCCACAGCACCGGCCAGGCTGCTACCGTCCACCAAGCCTGGTCCAGAAGATGCAAGCCGCCGTTGTACATCGCGTCGATCATGGCTGCACCTCCCCAACCGCCGCCCGACCATCCCGCGTCGCCTGCAGCGACGGTGAGCGTCGCACCAGACTATCGAGTTGGTAGATCGCTGCGGATGCCGGCGCCTCGTTGGCGACGCCACTCACATCGGAGACAAGAACCTCGCTGCGATTGCTCAGCAGCGCAGACGGAACGGCGGCTGCATTGCCCTCTGCCCCGGCAATCTGGCTCAGCACGTCTTGCGAAGTTTCGAACTCGAAACCGGGTATTTCCATCAGGTTGGCGAGCACGCGCAGCACCTTCCAGCCAGGTCGTGTTTCGCCCAGGGGCCGCACAACGGCATGGAAGCTTTGCAGACGCGCCTCCGCATTCACAAAACTGCCCGAAGTCTCCGTAAATGGCGCAATGGGCAGCAGCACATCGCTGAAATCCATATTGGTCTTGAACGGACTGAGCGTCACCACCATGTCGGCACCCGCCAGCGCGCTGACAGCGCCCGTGCCTGCAGCAGAGTCCAACACGGGTTCGGTATTCAGCAGCAATACGCCCTTGAGCGCACCCGAGAGCATCTGGCCGGCATGGAGCGCGCCCGCATCCGGCAGGGCATTCACCCACTGCGCACCCACCGTATTGGCCGCCTCCGTCAGGTAGCCAACGCTTGCGCCTGTCTGCTCGCCGATCCAGTTGCACAGTGCCAAAAGCTTCGATGCCTGACTGTGGTGGGCCGCAGCATTTCCCAGCAAAATGGCTTTGCGTTCACCGCGCAACAAGGCCTTGGCGATGTCCGACGACACCGCGCTTGGCTCAATGGCGCTGACGGGTGCGGGCACCTCGTTCAACTGAGCGACGGCAGCGGCTATTTCTGCCAGAGCGCGCAACCAGTCCGAAGCGGGAGCCACCAAGCTGTTGGCCACCGGCATGGCCCAGTCAGGCTGGACCGAGTTGACAGAGCTCACCACACCGCCCTTGCGCTGGGCCTGGCGGATGCGCTGTGCAAACAGCGGATGGTCTTTGCGGACGTTGGAGCCCACAACCAATGCGGAATCAAGCGTTGAGAGCGACGCAATGGACCGCCCCAGCCAGCGCACGCCCGAAGTGCCTTCAAAGGCTGCGTTGCGCAAGCGGTAGTCGATGTTGCCGCTGCCTATGCCGCGCACCAAGGCGCCCGCCAGGTACAGCTCCTCCAGCGTGCTGTGTGGGCTGACCAATGCGCCGATGCTCGCGCTGCCGTGTTCGGCATCAATATCTTGCAAGCCGTTGGCTACGTATTCAAGCGCAGTCTGCCAGTCGACTTCCCGCCACTCACCGCCCTGCTTGAGCATGGGGTGCTCGAGGCGATCGGGTCCCGTGAGTGCTTCGTAGGAAAAGCGATCGCGGTCGGCGATCCAGCATTCGTTGACGTCCTCGTTTTCAAACGGCAGGACGCGCATCACACGGTGGTTCTTCACCTGAACGATGAGGTTCGCACCCGTGGAGTCGTGCGGGCTGATGGACTTGCGGCGCGAGAGCTCCCAAGTACGGGCGCTGTAGCGAAAGGGCTTGCTGGTCAAGGCGCCGACGGGACAAATATCGATCATATTGCCCGAGAGCTCGGAATCGATGGTGTCGCCCGCCACGGTAGTGATTTCGGAGTGCTCGCCGCGGTGGATCATGCCGAGCTCCATCACGCCGCCTACCTCTTGGCCAAAGCGAATGCAGCGGGTGCAATGGATGCAGCGGGTCATCTCCTCCATGGAGATCAAGGGGCCCACGTCCTTGTGCAGAACGACGCGCCTTTCTTCTTCGTAACGCGAGGCCGAAGCGCCATAGCCTACTGCCAGATCCTGCAATTGGCATTCACCGCCCTGATCGCAGATCGGGCAGTCCAGCGGATGGTTGATGAGCAGAAATTCCATCACGGATTTCTGCGCCTTGATGGCCTTGTCGCTCTTGGTGCGCACCACCATGCCTTGCGTGACCGGCGTGCAGCAAGCAGGCATGGGCTTGGGAGCCTTTTCGATGTCCACCAGACACATGCGGCAATTGGCCGCAATTGTGAGCTTCTTGTGATAGCAGAAATGCGGAATGTAGGTCCCCGCCTTTTCGGCTGCATGCATCACCATGCTGCCTTCGGCGATCTCTACCTTTTTTCCGTCGAGTTCAATTTCAACCATATGCTTTACTCGCGATCAGGCCGAAGCCGAGGTACGCGGATTCGTCTTGGGAATCATCGCTTCGAATTCGTGACGGAAATGCTTGAGCATGGCGCGCACCGGCATGGCCGCAGCGTCGCCCAAAGCGCAAATCGTGCGTCCCATGATGTTGGCGGCCACGTCATCGAGCACATCCATATCCGCTGGCCTGCCTTCACCACGGTGAATGCGGTCTACCAAGCGCCACAACCAGCCCGTACCCTCACGGCATGGCGTGCATTGCCCGCAAGACTCGTGCATGTAGAAATACGACAGACGCTTGAGCGATTCCACCATGCAACGGCTGTCGTCCATCACGATGACCGCACCCGAGCCCAGCATCGAGCCGGCCTTGGAGATGGAGTCGTAATCCATCGTGCATTCCATCATGATGGAAGCAGGCAAAACGGGAGACGACGACCCACCTGGAATCACGGCCTTGAGCTGGCGCCCCTTGCGCACTCCACCGGCGAGTTCCAAAAGCTTGGCGAACGGCGTACCCATCGGCACCTCGTAATTGCCGGGCAGCTCTACGTCGCCCGATACCGAGTAAATCTTGGTGCCGCCGTTGTTGGGCTTGCCGCAGGCAAGGTAGGCCGCGCCGCCGTTGCGGATGATCCATGGGACCGCCGCAAAGGTCTCGGTGTTGTTGATAGTTGTTGGTTTGCCGTAGAGGCCAAAGCTGGCCGGAAACGGCGGCTTGAACCGGGGCTGGCCCTTTTTGCCTTCCAGCGATTCGAGCAAGGCCGTTTCTTCACCACAGATATAGGCGCCAAATCCGTGATGGGCATGGAGCTCGAAGCTGAAGTTGCTTCCAAGAAGCTTGCTGCCCAGATAGCCAGCGCGACGCGCCTCTTCCAATGCAGCCTCGAACCGCTCGTACACCTGAAAGATTTCGCCGTGGATGTAGTTGTAGCCCACGCTGATGCCCATGGCGTAAGCCGCGATGATCATGCCTTCGATCACGCTGTGGGGGTTGTACATCAGGATGTCGCGATCCTTACAAGTGCCAGGCTCGCCCTCATCCGAGTTGCACACCAGGTACTTCTGGCCAGGAAACTGGCGCGGCATAAAGCTCCACTTGAGCCCGGTAGGGAAACCCGCACCGCCGCGCCCGCGAAGGCCCGACTCTTTCACTGTTGCAATCACCTGATCCGAGGTCAACGCCGCCGCACCATCGGCGCCCAGCATCGTGCGCACCGCTTGGTAGCCGCCGCGCTGAATGTAGGCGTCGATACCCCAATTGGAACCATCCAAACCTGCATAAATTTGCGGGTCGATGTGCCGTCCATGGAAACAGGTTTCGAGACCCGCCGCCTGGAATTGCGAAAGAACTTGCACGGCCTTCATGCTTGCCCCTCGGCAGAACGCAGGCTGTCCACCAGCTGATCGAGCTTGTCGTCGGACATAAAACTGCACATGGAACGGTCATTGACCAGCATCACGGGCGCATCAGCGCAGGCTCCCAGGCATTCACACTGCTGCAATGTGAACATGCCGTCGGCCGTGGTGCCGCCCATTGCGATGCCGAGCTTCTTCTCAAGATATTCGAGCGCCTTGCCTCCGTCCCTCAGCAGACAGGGAAGGTTGGTGCAGACGTTGAGCTTGTACTTGCCCACCGGCGCTTGGTTGTACATGTTGTAGAAGGTCGTCACCTCATGCACGGCAATCTGCGGCATATCGAGATAGGCAGCAATGTCGGCCTCGCTCGCCTCGCTGATGAAGCCCTGCTCCTGCTGCACGATAGCAAGACAAGCCATCACGGCAGACTGCTTTTGCTCGGCGGGATATTTGGCAACTTCGCGCGCAAAGCGCGCAAGGGTCGTTTCAGAAATCATCGGTCAATTTCTCCGAACACGATGTCCATGGTGCCGATGATGGCCACCACGTCGGCCAGCATGTGACCACGGGCTAGCTCGTCCATGGCTGCCAGATGCGGATATCCGGGCGCTCGGATCTTCAGGCGATAGGGCTTGTTGGCTCCGTCGCTCACCAGATAGATACCGAACTCGCCCTTGGGGTGCTCCACGGCCGCGTACGCTTCACCTTCCGGCACATGCATGCCTTCAGTGAACAGCTTGAAATGGTGGATCAGGTCTTCCATGCCGGTCTTCATCGACTCGCGGCTGGGAGGGGCAATCTTGTGGTTGTCGGTGATCACCGGGCCGGGGTTCTTGCGTAACCAATCCACGCACTGCTTGATGATGCGGTTGGATTCGCGCATTTCCTGCACGCGCACCAGGTAGCGGTCGTAGCAATCGCCTGTGACCCCGACCGGCACGTCGAACTCCATGCGGTCATAGACCTCGTAGGGCTGCGTCTTGCGCAAATCCCAGACCACACCCGAACCGCGCAGCATGGGGCCCGTCATGCCCAGGTTCAGCGCGCGCTCCGCAGAGACGACACCAATGCCCACCGTGCGCTGTTTCCAGATGCGGTTGTCGGTGAGCAGAACTTCGTACTCATCGACGCACTTGGGGAATCGCTGCGTGAAATTTTCAATGAAATCAAGCAAGGAACCTTGGCGGTTCTGGTTGCGCATCTCCAGTGATTTGGCGTTGCGCACCTTGCTGGCTTTGTACTGCGGCATGCTGTCCGGCAGGTCGCGATAGACGCCACCCGGACGGAAATACGCAGCGTGCATGCGCGCGCCCGAGACGGCTTCGTACATGTCGAACAGGTCTTCACGTTCGCGGAAGGTGTAGATCAGAATGGTTGAGCTGCCGCAATCGTTGCCGTGCGAACCCAGCCACATCAGATGGTTCATCAAGCGGGTGATTTCCGAGAACATCACGCGGATGTACTGCGCGCGCAAAGGCACTTCAACGCCCAACAGCTTTTCAATGGCGAGGCAATAGGCGTGCTCGTTGCACATCATTGAGACGTAATCGAGCCGGTCCATGTAGGGCAGCGACTGGATGAAGGTCTTGTGCTCAGCCAGCTTCTCGGTGGCGCGATGCAGCAGGCCAATGTGCGGATCGGCGCGCTGTACGACTTCGCCATCGAGCTCCAGCACCAGGCGCAGCACACCGTGCGCGGCCGGATGCTGCGGGCCCAGGTTCAGGGAATAGTTCTTGATTTCAGCCATGGCTTTGCGTAACCGTGCCTCAAAGAGACCTCAGTGAAGGCCTCCGTATTTGTCTTCGCGGATGATGCGAGGCGTTACTTCGCGCGGCTCGATCGTCACGGGCTCATAGATGACTCGGCGCTGGTCAGCGTCGTAGCGCATCTCCACATGGCCGGACAAGGGAAAGTCCTTGCGAAACGGGTGCCCGATGAATCCATAGTCGGTCAGGATACGGCGCAAATCACCGTGGCCATCAAACACCACACCAAACAAGTCGAAGGCCTCGCGCTCGTACCATTCGGCGGATTTCCAAAGATCAGTCACTGAATCGACGACGGGAAAGTCGTCGTCCGGGCAAAAGACTTTGACGCGTACGCGCTGGTTGAGGCTCACCGACAGCAGATGCGAAACCACGCTGTAGCGCGCGCCCTCGGTGCCGATATCGCCATAGGTGGAATGGTCCATTCCGCACAAATCCACCAATTGCTCGAAGCGGCAGGCCGGCGCATCGCGCAGCAGCTTCATGGCCTCGTGGTAGCGCGCGGCCGGCACCACGGCGATCACTTCACCGAGCAACACGTGCACGTCACGTGCCGCATCGCCCAACGCATGGACGATGGCGTCACGAACGGCTTCGGGGCGTACAGCAACAGATGTCATTGATAACCCCTCAGACGCGTGCAATGGTGTTGGTGCGGCGGATTTTTTGCTGCAACTGAATGATCCCGTAGATCAGGGCTTCGGCTGTGGGCGGGCAGCCCGGCACATACACATCCACAGGAACAATGCGGTCGCAGCCACGCACCACGGAATAGCTGTAGTGGTAATAGCCGCCACCATTGGCACACGAACCCATGGAGAGCACCCAGCGCGGCTCGCTCATCTGGTCATAGACCTTGCGCAAGGCGGGCGCCATCTTGTTGCACAGCGTGCCAGCAACAATCATCAGGTCGGACTGGCGCGGGCTGGCACGAAACACTTCCGCACCAAAGCGACCAATGTCGTAGCGCGCAGCCGCCGCATGCATCATCTCCACAGCGCAACAGGCCAGACCAAAGGTCATGGGCCACAGTGAACCGGTCTTGGCCCAGTTCACCACCGAGTCATAGCTCGTGGTGACAAAGCCTTCTTTCATTACGCCTTCAATCATCGCGTCATTCCTTGTTCAAGGCGCCTATTCCCAATCCAGGGCGCCCTTTTTCCATTCGTAGGCGAAACCCACCACCAGCACTGCAAGAAAGATGGACACCGCCACAAAGCCCGTCAAACCTACTTCATGCAGGGAGACGGCCCAGGGGAAAAGAAATGCGATTTCAAGATCGAAAAGAATGAAGAGGATGGCCACCAGGTAATAGCGGACGTCGAACTTCATGCGCGCGTCTTCAAACGCTTCAAAGCCGCACTCGTAAGGAGAGTTCTTCTCGGGGTCTGGGCGGTTGGGACCCAGGATGTAACCCAAGGCGATCGGCACGATGCCCACCGCCATACCCACCAGAATGAACAAAAGAACGGGGAGATACTGATCGAGGTTCATCTTGTGGATGCGCTCACCGCTGCGGCCTGTGCATTTGCAATGTACCGATGGACACTGCAATCAGGCCTGTTTTGTTTGGTGCCGTCGGCGAGACTCGAACTCGCACAGCTTTCGCCACTACCCCCTCAAGATAGCGTGTCTACCAATTTCACCACGACGGCTAAGTCTTGTCTGAGTGGCATGAGGACCAAGCGGTTTTGGCTTCCCAGACAGTCTCGAATTCTACTCGGGAAAAACCCTGCTCCTGATCTGCAGGGGCAGTTTTTACGGCCTTTATTTGGTCGGGATTTGTCCGGCACCCGCCGCGGGCACCGCAGGAGCCGAAGGAGCGGCCGCGCCGGCTGGAGCCGAGCTGTCCGCAGTCGGAATGCCAGCTGCGGGAGGTGCCACCACCGCAGCATTCTCCAGCACGCTGCCAGAGCTCACGGGCTGCAGATTGCCAAAATACGCCAACGCGAGGGTGCAGGCAAAGAAGACCGCCGCCAGCACCGCCGTGCTGCGCGAGAGGAAGTTGGCACTGCCACTGGCGCCAAACAGGCTGCCCGAACTGCCGCTGCCGAAGGCCGCACCCATGTCGGCACCCTTGCCGTGCTGGACCAGGATCAGGCCGACCATGATCAATGCCGTCAGGATCTGGGCCGTCAAAATTACGTTCAAAAGCACACTCATTCTTCATTCACTCCAGTTGTTCTTGTGTAAGCGCAGCAAAGACAGCAAGGGCATCTAGCCCCAGCTATTGCGCCGCAGCAATGATGCTCAGAAAGTCGGGCGCCTTGAGCGACGCACCGCCCACCAAACCGCCATCGATATCCTGCTCCGCCAGCAACTGCACTGCATTGGCCGCATTCATGCTGCCGCCGTAGAGCAAGCGCATGGCCGGCGAATGGGCGCTGGCTGCGGCCAGTTGCGCGCGCAAGGCAGCGTGCACTTCCTGCGCCTGGGCTGGTGTGGCAGTGCGGCCGGTGCCAATGGCCCAGACCGGCTCGTAAGCCACCACCACCTCGCTGATGCAGCGTCCATTGAGGTGAATGACGGCCGCCAACTGGCGCCGCACGACGGCTTCGGTCTGACCGGCTTCGCGTTCGGCCAGCGTTTCACCAACGCACACGATAGGGGTCACACCTGCAGCCAGGGCACGCTGCGCCTTTTCTGCCACGGCAATATCGCTCTCGCCATGAAACTGTCGCCGCTCGGAATGGCCCACCAGCACATAGCGCACGCCAAAGTCGCGCAGCATGAATGCGGCCACCTCGCCCGTGAAAGCACCGGCTTCTTGCTGCGACACATCTTGCGCAGCAAGACCAACGCCACTGCCGGCAAGGAGCCCCTGCACCTGCGCCAGATACGGCGACGGGACCGCCACGGCGACATCGCAACCCGCTTGCGCAGGCAAGCCTGCGCGCACGGCCTGAAGCAGCGCTTCATTGGCTGCGAGGCTGCCATTCATCTTCCAGTTGCCAACAATGAGTTTCTTTTTCATGGTTCCCACGTCAAAACGATCTTGCCCGCATGCTGACTGGACTCCATCAACGCGTGCGCCTGCGCTGCCTGCGCCGCCGGAAAGGTGCTGTGCACCACCGGCGCCACTTTGCCCGAAGCAAACAGCGGCCAGACTTTGCTGCGCAGCGAATCCGCAATGGTGGCTTTGAAAGCCACAGGACGTGCGCGCAGGGTCGATCCGGTAATCACCAGGCGCCGGCGCAGCACCAGGCCCGCATCGAACTGCGCGCCCGTGCCGCCTTGCACGGCGATGATCACCAGCCGTCCATCTTCGGCCATGCAGGCCACTTCGCGCGCCACATAGTCGCCCGCAACCATATCAAGCACCACGTCAACGCCCCGCCCTTCGGTGATGCGAAGCACCTCGGCGCCGAAGTCCTGGCTACGGTAATTGATGGCATGCTGCGCGCCCAGGGAGAGGCACACCGCACACTTTTCGTCCGACCCGGCCGTGACAATGACCGTGGCGCCAAAGGCTCGCGCCAACTGAATGGCGGTCACCCCAATGCCGCTGCCGCCGCCCTGCACCAGCAAGGTTTCGCCCGATTGCAGGCCGCCCCGGTCAAAGCCATTGCTCCAGACGGTGAAGAACGTCTCAGGCAAGGAAGCCGCTTCGATATCGCTCAAGCTCCCCGGAATCGGCAGGCACTGCGCCACCGGCACCACACACCACTGCGCGTAGGCGCCGCCCGCCACCAGGGCGCAGACACGCTGGCCCAGTTGCAGGCCGGCACGCGCCAGGGCGTCCGCGTCACCCGATTCAATGACGCCCGCCAGTTCAAGCCCGGGAATATCGGACGCGCCTGGGGGCGGTGCGTAGTACCCCTTGCGCTGCAGCACGTCGGGGCGGTTGACGCCGCTGGCCGACACCCGGACCAGCACCTCACCCGCGCCAGGCACGGGCATGGGGCGCTCGGCCAGACGCAGTACGTCGGGCCCGCCAAAGGACGATATTTCTACGACATGCATCACGGTCAGGCTAAAAATTTCATATGATTTTGGCTTCTAGCGCTTTTTCCATAAGCGTTAGAAGCTACGAAATCAATAGCAATCAACCTTCTTGTTGTGATGCGCCGCCCAGCGGCAGCGCCTGCTGCTGTTGCTGCTCGGCTTCGCGCGCGGGTTGCTCGGCGCGGTCACGACGCTCGCCACGATCCTGGCGTTCGCCGCGCTCACCCCGTTCGGGGCGATCACCACGCTCAGCGGGCGCGGGACGGTCGCTGCCGCCGGTGCGCTCTGCCAGCGCCTTCATCGACAGCTTGACGCGGCCTTTTTCGTCGGTTTCCAACACCTTGACGCGGACGATCTGGCCTTCGGTCAGGTAGTCGCTGACGCGCTCGACACGCTCGTGCGCGATCTGGCTGATGTGCAGCAAGCCATCTTTGCCGGGCAGCAGGTTGATCAATGCGCCGAAATCGAGAATCTTGGTGACCGGGCCTTCGTAGACCTTGCCGATTTCGACTTCCGCCGTGATCTGCTCGATGCGGCGCTTGGCCTCTTCGGCGCGTTCACTGTCGGTCGACGCGATGGTGATGACACCGCTCTCGTCGATATTGATCTGGCAACCGGTTTCTTCGGTCAGCGCACGAATCACCGAACCCCCCTTGCCGATCACGTCGCGGATCTTCTCGGGGTTGATCTTCATGGTGTAGAGCTTGGGCGCGAAGCTGCTCACCTCCTGCTTGGCTTCGCCCATGGCCTTTTGCATCTCGCCGAGGATGTGCATGCGCGCTTCCTTGGCCTGAGCCAACGCCACCTGCATGATTTCCTTGGTGATGCCCTGGATCTTGATGTCCATCTGCAGCGCGGTGATGCCGGCGGTGGTGCCCGCCACCTTGAAGTCCATGTCACCCAGGTGATCTTCGTCGCCCAGGATGTCGGTCAGCACGGCAAAGCGGTTGTCTTCCTTGATCAGGCCCATGGCAATACCGGCCACATGCGCCTTCATCGGCACGCCAGCGTCCATCAGCGACAGGCAACCACCGCAGACCGAAGCCATGGACGAGGAGCCGTTCGATTCGGTGATTTCCGACACCACGCGCATGGTGTAGGGGAACTCTTCCTTGCTTGGCAGCACCGCGACCAGTGCCCGCTTGGCCAGGCGGCCGTGGCCGATTTCGCGGCGCTTGGTGGAACCCATGCGGCCCACTTCGCCAGTGGCAAAGGGAGGCATGTTGTAGTGGAACAGAAAGTGGTCTTCGTATTCGCCCATCAGCGCGTCGATGCGCTGTGCGTCGCGTCCGGTGCCGAGCGTGGAAATCACCAGCGCCTGCGTCTCACCGCGCGTGAACAGCGCCGAGCCGTGGGTGCGGGGCAGCACGCTGGTGCTGATTTCGATGGGGCGCACGGTGCGCGTGTCGCGTCCGTCGATGCGCGGCTCGCCGGACAGAATCTGGCTGCGTACGATCTTGGCTTCGATGTCGAACAGCATGCCCTCGACCTTGACCGCGTCGAACTCCACACCGGCCTCTTTCAGATCGGCCTTGACCACGGCGTAGGCTTCGCGGCACGCATGGGTACGGGCCTGCTTGTTGCGAATCTGGTAAGCGGCGCGCAGCTTGTCTTCGGCCAGTGCACCGACCTTGGCGATCAGCGCCTCGTCCTTGGCGGGAGCCGACCAATCCCACATGGGCTTGCCAGCATCGCGCACCAGCTCGTGGATGGCGTTGATGGCGATTTTGCCCTGCTCATGGCCAAACACCACGGCGCCCAGCATCACGTCTTCAGGCAGTTGCTGCGCTTCGGACTCGACCATCAGCACGGCCGCTTCGGTGCCGGCAACGATCAGGTCCATCTGGCTGCTCTTGCGCGCCGTCTGGCCGGGGTTGAGCACGTATTCGCCGTTGATGTAACCGACGCGCGCCGCGCCTATCGGGCCATTGAACGGAATGCCGGAAATGGCCAGCGCAGCGCTCGATGCGATCAAGGCCGCGATGTCAGCGTCGACTTCAGGGTTCAGCGACACCGTGTGGATGACCACATGAACTTCGTTGAAAAAACCTTCGGGAAACAACGGGCGGATCGGGCGATCGATCAGGCGGCTGGTCAGCGTTTCGTGCTCGCTGGGCTTGGCTTCGCGCTTGAAGAAGCTGCCGGGAATTTTGCCTGCAGCGTAGGTCTTCTCGATGTAGTCCACCGTGAGCGGGAAGAAGTCCTGCCCCGGCTTGGCGCCCTTGGAAGCCACCACGGTGGCCAGCACCACCGTGTCGTCGATGTTCACCAACACCGCGCCAGACGCCTGGCGGGCCATTTGGCCGGTTTCCATGACGACGGTTTTGTCGCCCCATTGGAACGTCTTGCTGACTTTGTTGAAAATGCTCATGTTTGCTCCTGTTTGTATAGCTGGCAGCGCACCACCAGCAAGCGCCAACGCCCCTTTAGAACACGATGCCATTCCAGTGAAACCGCACGCGGAACTTCAGTGGAATGACACAGCTTCGATCTGCAAGGACCGCCAGCAAAGTAAAAAACGCCTGAGCTAGCGTGCTAACCCAGGCGTTTTTCCATGGTGCCTGCTTACTTGCGCAGGCCCAGTTTTGCGATCAGCGCCACATAGCGCTCGCCGTCTTTCGCCTTGAGGTAGTCAAGCAGCTTGCGGCGGCGGCTCACCATGCGCAGCAGACCACGGCGACCGTGGTGGTCCTTGGCGTGCTGTTTGAAGTGAGGCATCAGTTCATTGATGCGGGCCGTCAGCAGTGCCACTTGCACTTCTGGGCTACCGGTATCGTTGGCGGAGCGGGCATTGGCCTTGACGACCTCGGCCTTGATGGAGGATGCGATCATTGGGAAGTTTCCTGAAATATGGCCGGCAATAGCTCGAACGGATAGCGCGAACACAGAGCGGCACTGGTTGTACTTGCGCGGGCAGCTGGAAGGGTTGCCTGCGTGCGTCTTGCACCGTGCAAAACCCGTAAATTGTACACCGCAGACCATTTGTACGGGAATGCGCGCATTTCCGATCCGCTGTCCGCGCGGCACGATGGCGTGTGTTTTGGAAACATCTTTCCCACTGTCAGGAGACCACCAATGCCGCCATTGCCGCAAATTTCGATCCTTCCACCTACGCCAAGCCGTGGGCGCATGCCCCTACGCTCGGGCCTCGCTCTCCTTGCCCTCGTGATCATCAGCGCCCTGGCCGCGCCAGAAAGTGCGCAGGCCAAGAGCCGAAAAAACCACCAGAACACCACAAGCGGAGACGCTCACAAAAAAGGCGCAAGCAAGACCACCTATCGCCCCAGTTCTTCGGAGGAAACCCGCGCCGAGCGCGAGCGGCGCCTGTCTCGTGAGTGCAAAGGAATGCCCAACGCGGGGGCCTGCAAGGGATACACGCGCTGATAGTGCCGCTCATCCCCGCCGGACTGCCACTGGTCCGGGAGCCATCAAACATATCTCCCAGCGTGCTTAGGATGTCCTCATGCCAGTTTGTTCACCTTCGACCCATGCCTTCCAGGCCCGCGTGCGGGTCCTCAGCAGAGGATTCACAGCCATCGAATTGATGGTGGTAGTGGCCATCGTGGCCATCTTGGCGGCGCTGGCAGGGCCCAGCTTTCGCGACTTGATCGACGGGTGGCGCGTTCGAAGCGCAACGGAAGAAATCACCAACACGATTTATTACGCCCGCTCGGAAGCCATTAAGCGCGGAGGGCGGGTCTCCGTGCGGAAAAACTGCGGCACCGGCACAGCGCAGGAGTGGCAGTGCGGCTGGATTGTGTTTACTGATGCCAACTCAAACGGCACCCTAAACGCCGCTGCGCCAGATTCGGATGTAGTTCTGCAAACATTCCCGATCCAGACGGGGGTGAACGTCAACAACCTTGGCAATACCGCCTTCTTTACCATGGACCGTTGGGGTCAAATCAACGCCTTGGGCGCCGCCAGCTTTTCCATTACGCCTGAACCACTTGGCGTTTCCTCACGCCACGCTTCGGCTTTGTGCGTGACATCGGGTGGGCGCATCAGAACCACCAAAGGGACAGTGTCATGCTGAAAAACAAGCTTGAATCTGGATTCGCTCTCATTGAATCCTTGATCGCCATTGTGGTAGTGGCGCTCGGAATTCTTGGAATATTGGGCGTACAAATGCGGACACTGGCCGACACGCAGACAGGCGTGCGCCGTGCACAGGCGATTCGCCTCATCGAAGATTTGAGCGAGCGTTTGAAAGTAAACCCCAATGCATTAGGCAATATAGCAAATTATGAGATTGCCGCTGGCACCCCTCCTGCTCCACCAGATTGCAAGACCGTCGCTTGTAGCGCGCAAGACCTGGCTTTGGCAGACATTCGCCAGTGGAAGCGCAACCTTCAGGCGTCACTGCCTTTGTCTGACGCGGTCGTTTTTGAGGTCGCGGACGAAACCCTTGCCAACAACAACCGTCAGTTGGGCGTCTTGATCAGCTGGCGTGAGAATGAACGCGCAGACGGAACCGTCGCAGAAAACGCGGCATACAAAGGGGTTTTTACTCCGGATGCCACGGGAGTCGCTGGTGGTAGCTGTCCTGCAAATCGCATATGCCATCTTCAATATATACAGCTCACGGCGCGCTGCACTCCGTATTTGCTGGGCGGAGTCGCCGCCCCCACGGTATTTTGCCCATTGTAAAGCATTCTGGTAACTTCTCCGGATAGATCCACATGACCAGCCTTCCTCTTCGCAATATAAATTTCTCGATGCGCGCGAAGTCATTTCAGCGAGGCATGACGCTGATCGAGCTGATGGTCGGGCTCGCGATTGGCCTGTTGACCATCTCCGTGGCTTTGGGCGCTCTAATGGTGTCGCGGGGCGTGTCAGGCACTGTGACCGATGCAAGCCAGTTGCAGCAACAAGCTTCGTATGCCTTCCGCGTCATGGGCCAACAAATCCGGCAATCGGGTTCCATGCGTCTGAACCTGGCGGCAAACAAGGCAGCTAACGCCCCGGTGGAAGTGGACGACGTAGTTGCCTTTTCACCTAATACTGAAATCTATTCTGCTTTTCCCGACGTGCCCCCCACGACCCCGCCTGTGGCAGGAAAGGACTCGCCTACTGCCGGGCAATACAAGCTTGCTTTGGCGTATCAGAATTATCAGGAACAGAGTTTTCCCAGCGGAACCAACGTTTCATTTTTTCGAGACTGCCTAGGCGACCAACCCTCTGCCACGATAATTCAAAGCCAATTTGTTCTGGACAATGGTGAACTTCGTTGCGCTGGCTCAGATAACGTCCCGCAATCTCTCATCAGAAACGTAGCGGATTTTCAAGTTCGCTATCTTATACAGAATCGGGCCGCTGCCGCCAGCGGCCTGCCTACCATTCAGTACGTGAACGCCGCAGCTGTTCCACCTATTCCAGCAGGAGGCGCTACGGACTGGTCGAGCGTCTTTGGCGTCGAGGTCTGTCTGGTGCTGTATGGCGACGAGCGCATAGACATGCCAACTGGAAGCAGCTATGTCGGCTGTGATACGGCAGCACCAGCAATTGTCATGACGGGGACCACACTCCCCGTGGATCAAAGAAATCGCCTCCACATGACCTTTCGTTCCGTGTACCAATTGCGCAGCCAAGGCCTTGCCGGCTGAGCACACCCGAGAGAATATTTATGCGAGGCATACGCCCCTATAGTTCATTGCGACGCCAGCGCGGCGTCTCGCTTTTCATCGTGATTGTTTTTGTCATGATGTCCATGCTGCTTGCCCTCTGGGGTGCACGCACATCACTGTTCAACGAAATGATCGTCGGTAACGACGCCGACTATCAGCGCGCCTTTGAAGCCGCCCAGGCACTGATTCAAGACGCTGAATTCGATATTCGCGGCGAGCGCCCGGACGGACTGGCTTGTGACCGCGCCATCCCCAACGTCAACGCAGATACCTGCCGACCTGCCCCTTCCGCCCTGGTCTGGTTTCCCACGGAAGACAAGGAATTGGGCGACCTTGTCAGCACGCTTGGGGCCAAGGCGAGCACAGGGTATTGCTTCAAGGGGATCTGCCTCAAGCGGACACAAAACCAGGATTTCTGGAACGATAAGACCGAACTGACTGCCATGTTGCCTGAAGGTGCAAGATATGGGCATTACACCGGTGCCCAAACGGGCGGCACCGGCACCACAGCCAGCAACCCTATTCTCAAGAGCAGCACCGCCGGTGAGGGTGGTTTGTACTGGATTGAGGTCATGCCCTACGACCCGAATGCTGGCAATTCGGGTCTGGTTACCAATGGCTCGGCGAACCTGCCTCTCAATCTGAAGCCCAGTATCGCCTATCGAATCACCGCGATAGCCCATGGCCTCAAACCCAACACCCAAGTAGTGCTGCAATCTACTTTTGTGCGCCAAAAAGTAAAGAACTGATCGGAGAAAACAATGAAAGAGCTTTCCACTTTCAAGAAAACCCTTTTGAGTGCTCTGGTCGCAAGTATCTGCGCACCTCAATTGGTTTATGCAGATCCGCTGGATTTTTCCAAACTGCCGCCCGGTTTGGTTGCCATTCCTCCGACACCGGATGTCGTTTTAACGGTGGATGACTCAGGCAGTATGGATGAGGCCGTGGGTGGCGGTGATACTAAATCGAAGATATACCGACTGAGAGAGGCCTTGGGCACTGTCTTCAGTGACAAGATTTTGCTGCCCGATGGCAAGATTCGACTGGCATGGCAGTCCATGTGGAATAATGGTAGTTCCCCGGGCGCTGGCTCACTTACCGTCGGCGCCATCAATTCCATGAAGGTGCTTGATACCACCCATAGGACTAATTTTTTGTCGTTTGCTTCCAGCCTCAAAGCCAATAATGGAACGCCATCCCATCGGATGATGCAACGAACCTACGATTATATGAAGGCTGGCAAGAGCGTTAACAGTCCTTGGGCCTATACGCCTGGCGTGAAGGAAACCCCTTATCTCGGTTGCCGCCGCGCTTACCATATTTTCCTGACAGATGGTGGCTGGAACGGATATGCAAACAGCGAACTTCCAGGCAATGTAGACAACCAAAATATCACCCTACCTGATGGAATTGTTTACGATACCTCGTCGAGCCAGACCAACGTGTATCGTGGCAAATCCAATAATTTGAGTGATTTATTGGCTGACTGGTCGATGAAAATGTGGGCCGAAGACTTGCAGCCAGGTATTGCCAACGACATCAAACCAAGTACGACCGACGGCGTGCCCAGCACGGAAACCATTGGGGCGCTTGCTCTGCAAAGGTACTGGAACCCAAAACATGATCCGGCCTCCTGGCAACACTTGGTTCAATACACCATAGGCTATGGTAAAGATGCTTATTCGTGGCCAGCCGAGCCCAAGTGGTCGGCAGTGGATGACGATAATTACGGTGCTGGCGGAGATTACTCCAAGCTCGTCAACGGAACTTCCAATTGGGCGCCCACCACTTTCGGGAACCTGAATGCCAATAATCCGGCAGAGCTTTGGCACATGGCCATCAACAGCCGCGGAAAGTTTTACCCGACCGGGCCAGGCCGGAAATATGGTTTGAAGGAAGCCTTTCAGAAGATTGTGGAAGATATCAATCTGCAAAATACCGCAGATGTCGCCAGCATGGCCGGGAGCGCCAGCACAAACATTCGCACTTCGCTGAATGCGTACACCGCTGGTTATGATCCAAAGAGATGGTCGGGTTATGTTAAATCCAGCACCATTGACACGCTGGGCGTCGAGACACCCAATGCGGATTGGGGTACCACGGGTGGCGGGGCCCCCAACACCACGGCCAACCTTCTGGATTTGGCGAATATTGCGAACCGGGTGATTCTTACCAGCAACGACCAGACTCCGAATAAGGGCGTCTCGTTTGAATGGGAAACCGGCACCACCAAACTGAGCGCGGCGCAAAAAGCCCTGCTTGACGTCGATGGCCTTGGGCAAGACCGCGTGAATTTTCTGCGTGGCGACCGCACCAAGGAAGGTGGCACTGCTTTGCTGCCGTTCCGGCTTCGCGATTCACGCCAGGGCGACATTGTCAATTCCAACGTCTGGTACGTGGACGCCCCTGCGAGCAATTATTCCTTCACTGGCTATAAGTCGTTCTCTACCGCCCAAAGAAACCGTTTGCCCATGATCTACGTGGGTGGCAATGACGGCATGCTGCACGGCTTCTCCGCAAAGAATGGACAAGAGCAAATCGCCTACGTTCCGAAGGCAGTCATTCCCGACCTACCCAAGCTGAGCGACCCAAGCTACGCCCACCATTACTTTGTGGATGGCTCGCCGTTCACCGGAGACTTGGATGTCGCCGCCAGCGGCAATCCAGCGGCTTGGCGCACGTTCCTGGTTGGCTCACTGGGAGCTGGCGGAAAGGGTTACTTTGTTCTGGATGTGACGCAGCCTGGCAGCAAGGATGGCAGCGTGGCGTCTACGTTCACCACCGCCAACGCCAACAACTTGGTGGTGCTGGACAGAACCCTCAATCCGAGCCAGGTGCTGACGTCGCCGAGCGATGACGAGGACATCGGGCATATTTTTGCGGCCCCCGTCATGGACGACACCAATCCCTTCAAGGCGAGCCAAATCGCCAAGCTGAACGATGACCGCTGGGCCGTGGTGATGGGCAACGGATACAACAGCAAAAATGAACGTCCTGTGTTGCTGATTCAATATCTTGATGGCGTCAATGAAGTCAATGGCGTCAAAGAGCTCAAGCGAATCGTCGCAACAGGCAGTCAGGTGCTGAGCAGCCCTGTTAATGCAGTGACAGACGCCAATATCCTAGCCAACGGCCTTTCTGCACCCAAACTTGTGGATATTGACAGCGACGGGCGGGTTGATGTGGCTTACGCAGGCGACCTCAAAGGAAATCTGTGGAAGTTTGACCTAACAAGTACCACCGCGTCGAATTGGGGTGTGGCTGTCTGGGGCACTGCAAGCACCACTCCTTGTACCACAGCCATTTGCACGCCGCTCTTCACTGCGAAGTATTTGGGCAAACGCCAGCCGATCACGGCCCCCCCGTCAGTAAAAACCAATGACCGGGGTGCCGGTGGAATGATGGTGGCATTTGGAACGGGTATCAACCTTACCGACAACGACCGCAGCAGTACGGATGTGCAAACTGTTTACTCGGTACTCGACAACACCAAATACCGATTGGATTCTGGCCACATCGTCGTCAATACCAACACGGCACCCAAGACGGTGGCCAATCCCAATGGCGGCGGCGTGATACCGAGCGTGGTCACGGCTACCGACCTGGTACAGCAGGACATCGTCGGCGGCCCCATTGCAGGACAAGGAAAGAGCGCGGCGCGCACTTTCTGGACAATGACCCAGAACGATGTTAATTACCTCACCACTGGCACCAATCCCAATAAAAAGGGCTGGTATTTCAACTTTCAGGTGACTGGCCAACGTGTTTTGCGTCCGATGAGTTTCTTTGACGCCAGCAACAATTTGATGATATTTTCTACGACACCTGCCTATGGCGGCAACGGCAGTTCAGACGAATCCTGCGAGCCGGCAGGCACGCCGGAGAAAGCCTACCTCAGCCTCATGAACATCATGGATGGCAAGAAACCGAGCGTTCAGGTTATGGATGTCAACGGAGATGGTTTTTACAACAGTGACGCCGGCAAGGACAAAGGTGCATCCACTATGACGCTGCCACCTGGTGCCATCAACATCGTGACCGGCAAAGATAAAATTACGATTAAGGGCGGGGACGGCAAGCCCGACGAGCTCGCCCGCATGCCGGAACAGGCAATGCGGCCCAGCTGGCGGCAACTGCAGTGAGGACGGTTTCCACTATGACAAGCAACCCAAGGTTCTCCATGCGACGCACACAGCAAGGTTTCACGCTGATCGAGGTGATGATCGTGGTGGCGGTCATTGGCATCCTCACGGCGATTGCCCTTCCGAGCTACAGCGAGTACATCCGCCGCGGGCACCGTGCCGATGCACGTGCTGGCTTGTTGCAGGCCCAACAGTGGCTGGAACGTGCCTCCACGGCGACGGGAACCTACCCCACTACCC
Organism: Giesbergeria sp.; assembly: GCA_049291355.1. Lineage (GTDB taxonomy): Bacteria > Pseudomonadota > Gammaproteobacteria > Burkholderiales > Burkholderiaceae_C > Simplicispira. The sequence goes on along the minus strand of JBATPF010000317.1, from coordinate 9,632 downwards.
TGCCGGGAAACATGACTTGGACCACCGATGCCGGCAAGCGTTACACCATTGCGCTGAATCCGGCGACGACCAGTACTTTCACGCTCACGGCTGCGCCCAAGGCGGGCACAGCGCAGGTAGGCGACAAATGCGGCAATCTCTCTGTCACAAACACAGGCGTACGGGACGCATCGCCTTTGACCAGTGGCGCCACGGTGGAAGAGTGCTGGCGCAGGTAAAACCTGCACTACCATCCATGGCGCCATGACCACCACAGCGCCCTTCATGAACCAAGCGCTTGGGCTCGCCGCCCAGGCGCTTTTTCTTTCCAGCCCGAATCCGCGTGTCGGCTGCGTACTGGTGGCGCCAGAGGGCCGGGTGATCGGCCGAGGCTTCACCCAGCAGGCGGGCGGCCCCCATGCGGAAGTCATGGCGCTCCGCGACGCGGCGGCGGCAGGCGCAGATGTGCGTGGGGCTACCGCCTATGTCACGCTGGAACCCTGCGCTCACCAGGGCCGCACGGGGCCCTGCTGTGATGCGCTGATCGCCGCGGGCGTGGCCAAAGTCGTCGCCTCGCTCGAAGACCCAAACCCCCTGGTGGCTGGCCAGGGCTTTGCCCGTCTGCGTGCTGCGGGCGTGGCCGTGGAAGTGGGGCCCGGCGCCGCCGAATCGCGCGAACTCAATATCGGGTTCTTCAGCCGCATGCTGCGCGGCACGCCTTGGGTTCGGCTCAAGGTGGCATCCTCGCTCGACGGCACCACGGCGCTGACCAACGGCGCCAGCCAGTGGATTACCTCCCCCGACGCACGGGCCGATGGCCATGCGTGGCGGGCACGGGCCTGCGCGGTGCTGACGGGGATTGGCACGGTGCTGGCCGACAACCCGCGCCTCGACGTGCGCGAGGTGCAAACACCGCGCCAACCCAAGGCAGTTGTCTTGGACAGTCGCTTGCAGACACCCCCAAGCGCTCACTTATTCGTAGCTGATCGTGCTTGTCTTATCTACGCTACAGGCCCATTGGACCCAGTTTTTTCGGCTCGCAAGACAGCGCTGGAAGCACGTGGCGCCACCGTGCTGCAGCTGCCAGGCCCTGCGGGGCAGGTCGATTTGCACGGCGTACTGCGCGTTTTGGCGCTGCGCGGCGTAAACGAGTTGCACGTGGAGGCGGGCCACCGGCTCAATGGCGCCCTGCTGCGCCAAGGGCTGGTGGACGAACTGCTGCTGTATCTGGCACCCCGCATGCTGGGCCCTGGGCGCGGCATGGCCGATCTGGCGCCGCTCGAATCCCTGGCGGATGGACTGGCGCTGGAGTTTCACAGCACGCAGATGATCGGGCCGGACCTGCGGGTGCTGGCGCGATTCCAGCGCCCACCCTGGTTTTGATGCGGGCAGTGCTCGCCCCGCAGCACTGCGACAATAGCGCCATGTTTACCGGAATCATCACCCACGTCGGCCGCATTGCCGACATTCAGTCCTTGGGCGAGTCGTCCGCACACGGCAAGCGCCTGGCCATCCATTGCGAGCCGGCCTTTTTGGTGGATGTCGGCCTGGGCGACAGCATTGCGCTCAATGGCGCCTGCATGACTGTCACCAGCGTGCTGCCAAAGGACGGGCGCTTCACCATCGACATCTCGGCCGAATCGCTGGACAAGACGGCAGGTCTCGCCGAGCCGGGCGCCGTCAACCTTGAAAAAGCCCTGCGCGCCAACGATCGGCTCGGTGGCCACCTGGTTTCTGGCCATGTGGATGCGGTAGGCCGGGTCACCCACTTTGCTCCCGTTGGTGAGAGCTGGGAATTGCGCGTGCTCGCGCCACCCGATTTGGCGCGCTACCTGGCCTACAAGGGCTCGATCACAGTCAATGGCGTCAGCCTCACGGTGAACCGCATTGCGGATGGCGCAGAGGGTTGCGAAGCCAGCATCAACCTGATTCCACACACCGTGGAAAACACGGCGCTGGGCAGGCTTGCCGCGGGCTCGCCGGTCAACCTGGAAGTCGATTTGATCGCCCGCTACGTGGCCCGCATGATGGACGCGCCTGCGCCGTCCCAAGCTTCCTGAGCACACCCGGTATTTTTGCCGCCGCTGCCGTGCCCAGAATGCTTCCCTGCCCTCTTTTGCCGCGCGCGGTCCGGAATCATCCATGAGCCACCGCGGTCCGGTTCGCATCGAAGAGCGCCATGCGTTCGACACCGTGATCGACGCGCGCTCGCCGGCCGAGTTCGCTATCGACCATCTGCCCGGCGCCATCAACTGCCCGGTGCTGGACGATGAAGAGCGGCGCATCGTCGGCACGCTCTACAAGCAGCAAGGGGCGTTCGAGGCACGGCGCGTGGGGGGCGCTTTTGTTGCAGCCAACCTGGCGCGCCATCTGCAGGGGCGCTTTGCCGAGCAGCCCGCCGTTTGGCGCCCGCTGGTTTATTGCTGGCGCGGCGGCATGCGCAGCGGTTCCATGGTGACCTGGCTGCGTCTGGTGGGCTGGGACGCGCAGCAATTGTCTGGCGGCTACAAGGCCTGGCGCCGCCATGTGATCACGCAGATTGATACGCTGGCGCCGCAGCTGCATCTGCGCGTGCTCTGCGGACCGACGGGCAGCGCCAAGACGCGTGTGCTGCAGGCGCTGGCGGAGCAAGGCGCGCAGACGCTGGACCTGGAAGGGCTGGCACGCCACCGGGGTTCCGTGCTGGGCGGCTGGCCAGGCGTGGCGCAGCCCGCGCAAACCGCGTTTGAGACGGCGCTGGCCGATGCGATCGAAGCCTTCGATGCAACGCAGCCGGTGTACGTGGAAGCTGAAAGCAGTCGCATTGGAAGAATCAGCGTGCCACCCGCGTTGATGCTGCGCCTGCGCGCCAGCCCGTGCGTGGAGATAGTGGCCAGCCTCGAGGCGCGGCTTGATTTTCTGCTGCGCGACTACGCCAACCTGGGCGACGACCCGCAGCTGCTGGCACATCAGCTGCACAACTTGCGGGAACTGCACGGCGGCGAGGTCATCGCACGCTGGCAAGCCTGGGCGCACGAGCGCAACCTGGCTGCGCTGTTTGCTGAGCTGATGGCCCGGCACTACGACCCGCTGTACGCACGCTCGCAAGGCACGAATTTGCAGCAATGGGAAGAGCGCCAGAGCGTCGCTGCGCCGGCACTCACGCCAGCAGACATTGAGCGCTTGGCCAGTGCGGTGATCGCCTTGCCCTGGCAGAGCCTGAACGCCAAACTACCGTTGCCTGCATCAGGCGAAAATTCATAGATAAATTGGCCTATAGCGCTTACTGGCAAACAGAAAGCAGCTATTTATTTTATAGCATTTTTTGATACGCACTCTCGGCTTGTGCGCCTGCCTCACGCCTCACGCCTCAGGCGAGGCGGTGGCAACCGCTCACCCAGGCGCATCCAATCGGCTTGGATGCGCCCAATTCGGCGCCTACACCCGTACGAAATCGATCACGATGGCGCCTGGATCGCGCTGTTGGTAGGTGATTTGCACCGCATCGCCATAGCGTGCCTGCAGTTGCTGCAGCAGAGGCAGCGGGTCATGGTCATTGACGAAACGCATGGTTTCGCCGGGATGCAAGGAATCGAGTGCGCCAAAGATGGCAGCATGGCGAAAACGCTTGGCAACGCCGCGCGCATCGAAGGGGTAAATGGCGTCGGGCGAGGTGTGGACGTGGGCGTTCATGGTGCGGAAATTTAAAGATTCATTAAAAAGGAATGTTTAGTGTAACGCCGTACGCAGAGGCTGCGCCATTGGCCCTGACGCCACCGGGGCCACGCAGCAGGGTGCGCGAATCCGGCCCTAAACCATATCCTCCGGCCGCACCCAGGCGTCGAACTCTTCTGCCGTCAGGTGGCCGCTGGCCACGGCAGCTTCGCGCAAGCTCAAACCTCCTTTGTGCGCTGCCTTGGCGATCTGCGCAGCCTTGTCGTAGCCAATGTGCGTGTTCAAGGCTGTTACCAGCATCAGCGATCGCTCCAGCAGTTCAGCAATGCGCTCGCGGCGCGGCTCGATGCCTTGGGCGCAGTGGTGGTCAAAGCTGGCCATGCCATCTGCCAGCAGGCGCACGCTTTGCAGAAAATTGTGGATCACCATGGGGCGAAAGACGTTGAGTTCGAAGTTGCCCGACGCGCCGCCGATGTTGATGGCCACATCATTCCCCATCACCTGGCAGCACAGCATGGTCAGTGCTTCGCACTGCGTGGGGTTGACCTTGCCGGGCATGATGGAGGAGCCCGGTTCGTTCTCGGGGATGGCGATTTCGCCCAGCCCGCTGCGTGGCCCGCTGGCAAGCCAGCGCACGTCGTTGGCGATTTTCATCAGACTGGCGGCCAGCCCCTTGAGCGCGCCATGCGCCTGCACCAGCGCGTCGCAACTGGCCAGCGCCTCGAACTTGTTGGGCGCGGTGCACAGCGGCAGCCCAGTCAGGTCTGCGAGTTCCTGCGCCACGGCCACGGCGTAACCCTGTGGCGCGTTCAAGCCGGTGCCCACCGCCGTGCCGCCCAGCGCCAGCTCACCCAGGTGCGGCAGTGCAGCGCGCACATGCTGTTCGGCGTGCTGCAACTGCGCCACCCAACCAGAAATCTCCTGACCCAGCGTAATCGGCGTGGCGTCCTGCAGGTGGGTGCGGCCAATTTTCACAATGCCCGAAAATGCCTCGGCCTTGTTTCCCAAGGTAATGCGCAGGGCCTGGAGCGCGGGCAAAAGCTTGCGCACCAGCGCATCCACCGCCGCCACATGCATGGCGGTGGGAAACACATCGTTGCTCGATTGGCTTTTGTTCACCTCGTCGTTGGGGTGCACCAGCCGCGTTTCTCCGCGCATGCCGCCCAGCAACTGGCTGGCGCGGTTGGCCAGCACTTCGTTCATGTTCATGTTGGTCTGCGTACCCGAACCGGTCTGCCAGACCACCAACGGAAACTCGTCCGCATGACGCCCGGCAATCACCTCATCGGCCGCCGCAACGATGGCCGTGGTCTTGGCGGCATCCAGCAGACCCAGCGACTGGTTCACATAGGCACTGGCGCGTTTGACCTGCGCCAACGCACGCAACAACTCGGGCGCCATGCGCTCGCCCGAGATATCGAAGTGCTGCAGCGAGCGCTGGGTCTGCGCGCCCCACAATCGATCGGCCGGCACGTCAATGGGACCAAAGGTATCGCGCTCGGTGCGCGTGGCGGAGGGGCGAAGAGCAGACATGGCAGGATTCCTTGGCGTTGCATCGGCCGGCGCTGCGGCCAAGCAACAGCATAGCGTGCGTGGGGCAGCAAGGTCTGCGAGAGGGGCGCTCGAAAGGACAGCGACAGCCCTGCGCAAGGCAGCGGCGCGATAATTCCATGTTTCGCGACCCTCCCACAGCATTCCCCGCCATGACCACCCTCATTCGCCAAGAAGACCTGATTGAATCCGTCGCTGCTGCGTTGCAGTACATCAGCTACTACCACCCGGCCGACTACATCGCCCATCTGGCGCGTGCGTACGAACGCGAACAAAGCCCGGCCGCCAAGGACGCGATGGCACAGATCTTGACCAACAGCAAGATGAGCGCCACCGGCCACCGGCCGATTTGCCAGGATACCGGGATCGTCAATGTCTTCCTCAAGGTGGGCATGGATGTGCGCTGGGAAGGCTTTACCGGCAGCCTGGATGACGCCATCAACGAAGGCGTGCGCCGTGGCTACAACCATCCAGGCAACACCTTGCGCGCCAGCGTGGTCGCCGACCCGCTGTTTGCCCGCAAGAACACCAAGGACAACACGCCGGCTGTGATCTTTACCGAGATCGTTCCGGGCGGCCAACTCGACATCACCGTCGCGGCCAAGGGGGGCGGCTCCGAGAACAAGAGCAAGATGATCATGCTCAACCCCAGCGACAGCGTGGTCGACTGGGTGCTGAAAACCGTGCCCACCATGGGCGCGGGCTGGTGCCCGCCGGGCATGCTGGGCATCGGCATTGGCGGCACGGCAGAAAAGGCCGTACTGATGGCCAAGGAAAGCCTGATGGACGACCTGGACATGTACGAGCTGCAAGCCAAATCTGCGCGCGGCGAAGCGCTGACGCAGACCGAAGAGCTGCGCCTGGAGCTGTTCACCAAGGTCAACGCCCTGGGCATTGGCGCCCAGGGCCTGGGGGGTCTCACCACCGTGCTCGACGTGAAAATCAAGATGTACCCCACGCACGCCGCCAGCAAGCCCGTGGCCATGATCCCCAACTGCGCCGCCACGCGCCATGCACATTTCGTCATGGACGGCTCGGGCCCGGTTTACCTCGACCCACCATCGCTCGACCTCTGGCCCAAGGTGGAGTGGTTGCCCGACACGCAAAAGAGCCGGCGCGTTGACCTCAATACGCTGACTCCTGCCGACGTGGCCAGCTGGAAGCCCGGCGAAACCTTGCTGCTGAACGGCAAGATGCTGACAGGGCGCGACGCCGCGCACAAACGCATCCAGGACATGCTGGCCAAGGGCGAGAAGCTGCCGGTGGACTTCACCAACCGCGTCATCTACTACGTGGGTCCGGTGGACCCGGTGCGGGACGAAGTCGTCGGACCGGCCGGCCCCACCACCGCCACGCGCATGGACAAATTCACCGACATGATGCTGTCGCAAACCGGCCTGATCGCCATGATCGGCAAGTCCGAGCGCGGCCCGGAGGCTATCGAAGCCATCAAAAACCACAAGTCGGCCTACCTGATGGCTGTCGGCGGCGCGGCTTACCTGGTCTCCAAGGCCATCAAGCATGCCAAGGTGGTGGGCTTTGAAGACCTGGGCATGGAAGCCATTTACGAATTCGACGTGGTCGACATGCCCGTGACCGTGGCCGTCGACTCTGGCGGTACCAGCGTCCACATGACCGGCCCGGTCGAATGGCAAAAGCGCATTGCGGCGGGAAACTTCATCGAACTGGCCAGCGCCTGAGGCCCGCTTGAACGGGGCAGATGCGGCGGCTGAGCGGGTGCGCAATGCGCCCATCGGCGTCTTCGACAGCGGCATCGGCGGCTTGAGCGTGCTGCAGGCGCTGCGCGCCGAGTTGCCCGCCGAGCGCTTCGTCTATCTGGCCGACACCGGCCACGCGCCCTACGGCGAGCGCGGCGATGCGTTCGTGGCGCGGCGCACGCATACGCTGGCGCGCTACCTCGTGCAACAGCACGGCGCCAAAGCCTTGGTGGTGGCCTGCAACACGGCCACGGCTGCGGCCATGGACAGTTTGCGCCAGCGCTACCCGCTGTTGCCTCTGGTGGGGGTGGAGCCCGCTCTCAAACCCGCCGCCAGCGCCACGCAGTCGGGGCGTATCGCCGTCATGGCCACGCGCGGAACCGTCTCCAGCGCGCGGTTTGGGCGCCTGATCGCTGCCTTGCCGCCGCAAGTGCGTTGCCGAATACAGGCCTGCGACGGCCTGGCCAGCGCCATCGAAGCCCAGGCGGCCTGCGCCTCGCAAGACGCTGCCGCCGACGCGGCAAAGACGCTGGAGCTGTGCCGCCGCTACGTGGACACCCTGGGCCCCTGGGGCAACAAGGCAGGCGAGACCGATACACTGGTTCTGGGCTGCACCCACTACGTGTTTGCGCAGGACGCGCTGCAGCAACTGCTGGGGCCGAAGGTACGGATTCTGAGCACCGGCGAGCCGGTGGCCCGCCAGACGCGCCGCCTGCTCACCAATGCAGGCCGCCTGCAATCGCTGGCCCCCCTCACCCAGCACACAGACGTTTGCCTTCTGACCACTGGCTCGGCAGCCCCGCTCGACATGGCAGCGCAGCACTGGCTGGGCCTCAGGGTTCGTGCACGCACGCTGGCCGTGCACGGCAAAAAATTTGGTCAAACAAGCTTCTAGCGCTTACGTATCAAGCGTTAACAGCTATCTTTTCAGGAGTTTCCTGCATCCATAGACGCTTGCCGCTGTGCTCGCAGTACACCAGGTAGGTCCGCAGATCGAACTCCAACTGGTGGTAGCGCGGCTCCATGTGCTCGCACAGCTGATAGAACGCCTTGTCGTGGTTCGATTCGCGCAGGTGCGCCAGCTCGTGCACCACGATCATGTGCAAAAAGTCTTCCGGCACTTGCCGAAATAGCGAAGCAATGCGGATTTCGCGCCGGGTGCTTAGCCGGTTGCCCTGGACGCGGGCGGTGCTCACATGCAGACCGAGCGCATGGCGAAGTACATGCAGCTTGTTGTCGAATAGCACCTTGTGCAGTGGCGGCGTGCTGCGCAGATGGCGCGCCTTGAGATCCGCCACATAGTCGAACAAGGCTTTGTCGCTGCGTACCCGGTGCACCTGCGGGTATTTGCGCAGCAGCACACCGGCCAGCGCCTCGCCTTCGCCGGCCAGCAATTCCCCAACCTGGTCTTGCAACGAGGCCGGATAGGCGCCCAGCAAGCGGGAAAGCAGCGGGAGCTTGGCGTTGGTCAACTCAGTGCAGGTGGCGCGGGCGGCGACCGCCCCCACCACCGTGGCTGCCGCCGGCGCCGCCCGAACCTCCGGGACCGCGTGGAGGCCGGCCGATTTCGAGCGAGTTGACCAGCGCATCGAAGCGCTGGGTGAAAAGCTTGTCAATCTCGGCCACCACGCCGCCCAATTCGGCGCCATCGAAATGGCGCTCCATCATGTTGACGACATCCTGTACCAGCAGATCCCGCTGAACCTGCATGATGGCGGCCGGCGTGGGCCCGACGAAAACGATGGTGAAATCGTCGCGCGAGTCGCCCTCTTCCTCTTCGTCGTCTTCGTCGAATTCGACATCGTAGAACGTGACCTCGATGGCCGCGCCTTGATCGGCCAGATCATTGAGGTTCATGCACATCTCATCGAGCGACTGGCGGAAATCGTCGTCGCCGCGCACCGTCCAGCACATCTGCAGCAGATGGCGCTTGGCATCGAACTCAATGCCCGGCTCTTCTTCGTACGCGCTGGCTGCGCCATCGGCCAGGGAGCGCGCGCCAGAATACTTCCAGAGCGGCTTGAGCGCTTCCTGCAACTGCTCATAGGCGACTTCCGGGCGAAGCGGCACATCACCGTGCAGATGGATTTCGAAGGGAGCGTTGAAATTTGACATGATAAATTCTTGGTGGTGCCCCGAGCCGGGGTCGAACCGGCACGCCCTCTTTCGAGAAGCGGCGGATTTTAAGTCCGCAGTGTCTACCAATTTCACCATCGGGGCACTCGAAAAGCCGGGCCGACCTGCAGCGTAACCTTGCACAAGCTGCTGTGCAACGCACGCGCGGCACAGAAGCAATCATTGTGCGGCGACCAACGAAAAAGGGAAGCCGAAGCTTCCCTTTTTGAACTGGAGCGGGAAAAGAGTCTCGAACTCTCGACCTCAACCTTGGCAAGGTTGCGCTCTACCAACTGAGCTATTCCCGCATTGGTTTGGCAATTCGCTGCTTAACATCAGCAAAGCAGCGCATCGACAAGCCCTAAATTCTACCTCAACTTTTCGCCGCTCTCCACAAACAGTGAAGGCAGCGCGCAGAAAATCTGGAGGCGCGGCGCGGAGTCGAACCGCGCTAACCGGATTTGCAATCCGGGGCATAACCGCTTTGCTACCGCGCCCAAAGCCCTGCTTCGTAAAAAAGGGAAGCCTGCGCTTCCCTTTTCTCAAAAATCTGGAGCGGGAAAAGAGTCTCGAACTCTCGACCTCAACCTTGGCAAGGTTGCGCTCTACCAACTG
>JBATPF010000316.1:0-3349 GCA_049291355.1 Giesbergeria sp. | reverse complement strand
GGTCGCGAAGCTCACCAGAGCCCGTCCATCAAGGCGCGCGACGCAGCGCGTGCGTCCGCACGCTCAAGGAACGCAACGCCGAGGGGCGGGCTCTGGTGAGCTTCCCTTCGGGTTGCCTCGCAAAGGGGCCGTCTGCGGCGTTGCCCGCGCTTGCAAGGCACCAGCCTTGCCGCGCACGTGCGCCTTGCATACAGCCCCTTTGCGGGGCAACGCGATCCCCTTGCACAGTGTCAACAGGCCCTCGCTCGCCGTGGCTGTCTGAACGCAGCTGCGTAGCAGCGCAGTGAGTTCCACGGCGCACCCCGCAAGTGCCCCGACGCAGGTTGCCCCGCAGCGCAGCGAAGGGGTCGCAGACAGTAGGGTGAGCCTTTTTTGGTGACTTTTTTCGGCATGAAAAAAGTTACTGCGCCGCCGGGCGCACATCCCGGCACCCGCCCTGTGCGAAATGGCGCTCTCCAATCTTTGTCTGAGGCAGCTAAATAATCAGGAAATCGCAGCCCCGCCAGTGCGCCTACCCGGCACCCGCTGCTATGAATTTTGCGTTCCGGCGTATAGTGCCCGGTTCGCCGATGAAACATCTTTTGAACCTTCTGGCCGCTGTGGCCTTGCTTGTGTGGGGCACCCAATTGGTGCGCACGGGCATCCTGCGCGTGTTTGGGGCCAGCCTGCGGCAAATGATTGCCCACAGTGTGCGCACGCCGTTCACCGCTGCCATGTCGGGCATGGGCGTCACAGCGCTGGTGCAGTCGAGCACCGCCACCGCGCTGATTGTTTCGTCCTTTGTGGGCCAGGGCTTGATGGGCCTGTCGGCCGCGCTGGCGGTGATGCTGGGGGCCGACCTGGGCACCAGCATCATGGCGGTGCTGTTTTCGCTGGATCTTTCGTGGCTCTCGCCGCTGTTCATCTTTGTGGGCGTGGTGCTGTACGTGTCGCGCCAGGACACCACGGCCGGGCGCATCGGCCGGGTGCTGATCGGCCTGGGGCTGATGCTGCTGGCGCTGCGCCTGATCAACGACGCCGCGCGGGAACTGACCCGATCCGACGCCATTCGCACCTTGCTGGGCGCGCTCACCAGCGACCTGATGCTGGAGATCACTACCGGCGCCATTCTGTCCATCGTGTCGTACTCCAGCCTGGCCACGGTGCTGCTGACTGCGACGCTGGTGGGCTCGGGCGGTGTGCCGGTGGCGGTGGGCCTGGGGCTGGTGGTGGGGGCGAACCTGGGCAGCGGCTTGCTGGCCGTGATTACCACCATGCGTTCGAGCGTGGAAACGCGCCAGGTGCCGCTGGGCAACCTGCTCTTCAAGATGGCCGGCGTCGTCATCATGGCGCCGCTGGTGGGGCCGTGGCTGCGTTATGTGCGCCCCTACGTACCCGACGATGCCACGCTGGTGGTGCTGTTCCATCTGGCCTTCAACGCGGTGATGGCGGTGGCCTGCATTGCATTTACCAAGCCCATTGCCACGCTGGTGGAGCGCCTGCTGCCGCCCGAGCAGGTCAGCCCCACCGATACGCGGCCGCGCCACCTGGACAACTCAGCGCTGGCGACGCCGTCGCTCGCGATCTCTTGCGCCGCGCGCGAGGCGCTGCACCAGGCCGATGTGGTGGAGACCATGCTGCAAGGCATCCACACCGTGATCCGCACGGCCGACCTGAAGCTGTCGCAAGACCTGCGCAAGCTCGACGATACGGTGGACGGCCTGTACTCGGACATCAAGTACTACATGACGAAAATCTCGCGCGAGGCGCTCGATGAAAAGGAGGGGCGGCGCTGGACGGACATCATGGGCTTCACCATCAACATGGAGCAGGTGGGCGACATCATCGAGCGCGTTCTGATCGACATTGAGGACAAGAAAATCAAGCGCGGACTGAAGTTTTCCGAGGCCGGCATGGAAGAAATCAACGACCTGCACGCGCGCCTGATCGACAACCTGCGCCTGGCGATGAGCGTCTTTTTGAACGACAACGTGCGCGACGCCAAGAAGCTGCTGGAAGAGAAAACGCGCTTTCGCGAGCTGGAGCGCGACTACGCCGCCGCGCACCTGGTGCGCCTGCAGGACCGTTCGGTGGCCAGCATGGAAACGAGTTCGCTGCACATTGATTTGATCAGCGACTTCAAACGCATCAACTCGCTGCTGTGTTCGGTGGCCTACCCCATCCTGGAGCAGAACAACGCGCTGGCCCCCAGCCGGCTGCGCAGCAGCAGTAGCAGCAAGGCAGCCTGAGCTGGACCGGCGCGCTCAGCGCTGGCGCACGATCTGCACAGGCTTGCCAGCGCCAGCGCCGGCGTCGGCCGCCGACTTGGGCGCGCAACCACCGCAGCTGCTGCACGCCGACGAGCACGATGGCGACTTGCCCAGTTCCGGCCGAATGGCCGCGAGCCGACGGCGCAGGGCGCCAGGCATCAGGTACCAGCACGCGTACCCGACCGCGACGAACAGAGCAAAATCAACTGCAAGTGTCTGCCACATGATTAGCCTCCCATCGCCAGAGCGACGCGGTAAGTGATGAAACTGGCCGCATAGGCCAGCGCAAAGAGGTACACCATCATGACCAGGGCCAGGCGCGACGAACCCGTCTCACGCCGCACCGTGGCCAGGGTGGAGAGGCACTGCGGCGCAAAAATGAACCACACCAGCAGCGAAAGCGCCGTGGCCAGCGACCACTGCTGCGCAATCAGCGCGCCCAGGGCGGTGCTGTCGTCTCCCTGGGCCGAAAGCGCATACACCGTGCCCAGCGAACTCACCACCACCTCGCGCGCCGCCATGCCGGGCACCAGGGCCACGGCAATCTGCCAGGTAAAGCCGATGGGCGCGAAAACCACTTCCAGCAGGGAGCCCAGGCGCCCGACCAGGCTGTATTGAATGGCGGGCCCCACACTGCCGGCAGGCGGCGCCGGGTAGGTGGAGAGAAACCACAACAGCACGGTCAGCGAAAGAATGATGCCGCCGACGCGGCGCAGAAAGATCTTGGCGCGTTCGAGCAAGCCGACGGCCAGACTGCGCGCACTGGGCCAGCGGTAAGCCGGCAGCTCCATGATGAGCGGCGTGGGCCGCACCTTGCCGCGCCAGAGCTTGAGCACCGCCGCCACACCCATGGCGCTGGCAATGCCGCCCACATACAGCGCAAACATCACCAGGCCTTGCAGGTTGAATACCCCGGCCACGGTTTTTGAGGGAATGAAGGCGGCAATCAGCAGCGCGTACACCGGCAGGCGCGCCGAGCAGGTCATGAGCGGCGCAATCATGATGGTGACCAGGCGCTCGCGCCAGTGCGTGATGGTGCGCGTGGCCATGATGCCGGGCACGGCGCAGGCAAAGCTCGAAAGCAGCGGAATGAACGAGCG
>JBATPF010000315.1:0-2939 GCA_049291355.1 Giesbergeria sp. | reverse complement strand
TGGACGATCGCATCAGGCCGAACTGCAGCGCCATCACGGCCAAGTACAGCAGCGCGGCAAGCGCCAGACCGCCTGCGGCCCAACCGGGCGAGCGCGGCAGCGCAAAAACCAGCCAGAAGGCTGCAATCAGCAGCTGGGAAATGGTCCAGGTGGCTTGAAGGCGGGCAATCATGGCGATGGTGTAATGGGTGCAAGCCCTATTGTGCAAGCCGAAATCTCGAAATGGACGCAGCAGAAAACATCCGACAAAGCATTGCCCGCGTGACAGACCTGCGCGCTGCGCAGGCGTCCAACCCCGCGCTGGCCGCCGCCGTGCGCGACATCAAACAGTTTCAGTCGCGCCGCTTCATGGGAAGCTACACCGACCTGATGCGCGACCCTACAGTACGGCCGGCGACGCAGTTCTTCCTCGACGAGCTCTACAGCCCAGGCGACTTCAGCGACCGCGACGCGCAGTTCGGGCGCATCGCGGGCACGCTGCAAACCATTTTTCCCCGCCCGGTGGTCCACACCGCATTGACACTGGCCCTGCTGCACGCCAAGACCGAGGAGCTGGACCATGCCATGGCCCAGGCCTGGCTGGCGCAGCCCGAAACCACACCCGAAGCGGGCCGCTACGCCGCAGCCTGGAAAGCAGCGGGCCAGCCCGAAGCCCGGCACCAGCAATTGACCTGGGTGATGGAGCTGGGCCAGGACCTGACCCGTTTCACCCGCACGCCCGGCCTGCGCCTGCTTCTGCGCACCATGCGCCGGCCCGCCCAGGCGGCAGGCATGGGCGCGTTGCAACATTTCCTGGAGATGGGTTTCGACACGTTTGGCGCGCTGGCAAAGAAACGCGGCGCAGTCGAAGGCTTTCTGGACACGGTGCGCGAGCGCGAGACCCGTTTGATGGACTTGCTGTTCGACGCCGAGCTTGTCGCCTGCGAGACGGAATTGGCCCGCACCCTAGGACAAGCCCGGTAGGCCCATACAGAGAGGTCCAACAGAATCGAAGGTTTCGTCACTTTGCACCCGCACCTTCGCATGGACAAGATCTGGCTCAAGAATTACCCCGCAGGCGTACCGCACGAGGTGCACCCCGAGCAATACCGCTCGGCCGCCCACATGATCGAAGACGCCATGCGCCAGCATGCCGGGCGCCCCTTCTCGGTCTGCATGGAGCAGTGGATGGGTTATGCCGAGCTCGACCGCCAGTCGGCCGCGCTGGGCGCCTGGCTGCAAAACCAGGGGCTCGCACCCGGTGCGCGCGTAGCCATCATGCTGCCCAATATTCCGCAGTTCGCCGTGACCATGGCGGCCGTGCTGCGCGCGGGCTACATCTGCGTCAACGTCAACCCGCTCTACACCGGACGCGAGCTGGAGCACCAACTCAAGGATTCGGGCGCCAGCGCCATCGTCATCCTGGAGAACTTCGCCCACACGCTGGCTGAGGTGATCGAGCACACCGGCGTGCAGCGCGTGGTGATGGCGTCCATGGGCGACCTGCTGGGCTTCTGGTACGGCCGCTGGATCACCTTTGCCGTGCGCCACCTCGCCAAGATGGTGCCGGCCTATGACCTGCCGCTCTCGGCGGGGCGCACGCTGGTCACCTTCCGCCAGGCCCTGTCCGAGGGCGCGCGGCGCACGCTCACGGCCAGCAGCGCCACGCTGGACGACACCGCATTCCTCCAATACACCGGCGGCACCACGGGGCTGTCGAAAGGCGCGGTGCTGACCCACCGCAATATCGTCGCCGCCACGCTGCAAGCCGAGGCCTGGTTCACCCCGGCCCTGGCCAAAATGGGCGACGTCACCAAGGCCAACAGCATTGCCGCGCTGCCGCTGTACCACATCTTCGCGCTCACGCTGTGCCTGTTGGCCATCCGCCAGGGCTCACACCTGACCTTGATTCCCAACCCGCGCGACATTCCCAAGTTCGTCGAGGTTCTCAAGAAGCGCCCCTTCCACATGCTGCCGGCGGTGAACACCTTGTTCAATGCGCTGCTCCACAACCCGCAGTTCCGCACACTGGATTTCTCGCAGCTCTGCGTGTCACAGGCCGGCGGCATGGCAGCCTCAGAAGGCACGGCGCGCCAATGGCAGAAGGTGACCGGCAGCACCATGGTTGAGGGCTGGGGCATGAGCGAAACCTGCGCCATCGGCACCAACAACCCGGTGAACACCACCGAGTTTTCCGGCAATATCGGCCTGCCGCTGCCGGGCATCGACATTGCCATCAAGGACGACGAAGGCAACAGCGTGGCGCTGGGCGAGAGCGGCGAAATCTGCATCCGCGGCCCCAACGTGACGCCGGGCTACTACGAGAAGCCCGAGGAAAACGCCGCCGCGTTCACCGCCGACGGTTTCATGCGCACCGGCGACATCGGCATCATGGACGCGGGGGGCTACACCCGCATCATTGACCGCAAGAAGGACATGATTCTGGTCAGCGGCTTCAACGTCTTCCCCAACGAAATAGAGAACGTGGTGTCGCTGTGCCCCGGCGTACTCGAATGCGCGGCGGTGGGCGTGCCCGACGAACGCCAGGGCGAGTCGGTCAAGCTCTTCGTGGTGCGCAGTGACGCGAGCCTGACCGAAGACGACGTGGCACGCTATTGCCACGACAACCTGACCGGCTACAAGCGCCCCAGCCGCATCGAGTTCCGCGACGACCTGCCAAAAACCAACGTAGGCAAAATTTTGCGACGGCAGCTAAGGACAACCCCCTGAGCGGCTTGCGCCGCATCCCCCTTCTCTCGGCTTCGCCGGGAAGGGGACACCGCCAGCGCTGCGGGGCGGCGCGACCGGCAGAGGCCCTTGCGCGGTGGCCGCTGGCACACTTTGCGCCAGTAGAATTGCTCTTTTTTCTATAGCTTATGACGCTTGCTGCACCTGCGCTACCGCCTGAAATCACCGTATTCGAGCGCGGCTGGCTCTCGTCCAACAACGTCTTGTTCACG
>JBATPF010000314.1:0-15461 GCA_049291355.1 Giesbergeria sp. | reverse complement strand
GCCATGCCCCTCGCGCACATGGCCGCCCGCCTGGCGCTGTGCCCACCACCGCTGCAGCCCGGCAAACGCCGGGCGCAGCGCCTGCAACCGGGGCGCATCGGCATCGTCCAGCAAGGTTGCCAGGGTGTTGAACACATCGTCAATAGCCTGCTGCACCAGGGCGGCGCTGCCCCACGCACTGCCGGCAGCAGCCACCGGACAGGCTGCATGAAAGTGTGCGAGCTGCTTTGCAAAAGAATCTACCTCGGCCGCTTGCAACGCGCCATTGCGCACCAAGGCATCGGCCTCGCTGCCGCTGGCGAAGCGGTGCATATGCACCACCCAGTCGATGGCGCTGTCAGCACCTTCGTTCGGCGCACCCAGTCGCGGCGCCTGCACGCTGCCCAGCACGGGCAACACCTCCAAATACAGCGACGGCGCCAGCCGCTGATTCAGGCGCAGCTCTTCCTCACAAAAGTGGCGCCGCGCGGCCGCGGTGCTGAAATCTACAAAAGGCAGGCGCACCGGCCTCTTGAGTTTGTAGGCATGCCCGGGCGTGAGCAGAAGGTGCGAGAGATGGGTCTGCACATGCTCCACGGGCGGGCCATCCTTCTGCTGCAGCGCCAGCGCCAGATGGTCTGCCAGAGTGGCTTCGTCCTGAATTTTCATAGTCAAATTGGCTCTCAACGCTTACCACACAAGCGCTAGCAGCTATCAAAAAACGAGAAACTTCAGCAAAGCGGGATGCGCACAGGCGCATCTGGCATCGCAAGCGCGCGTGGGGCGAAGCATGCGCCAGCAGGCTGCAAGCGGCTGCCGAGCGTATTGCACAGCCCCTTTCACGCTCACGTCCTGACGCCCTTCATGGCCGCCAGATACGGCGCCAGGCGCTTGGCCATTTCGTCGCCCAGGGCTTGCAGGCCGCTCATGGGGCGCACCATGACTTCGAAATCGACGATTTTTCCCTCATCGTCGAACTGGATCATGTCAATGCCCTTGAGCTCCTTGCCATGGACTTTGGCGCTGAACTCCAGCACCACGCTCTTGCCGTCGGCACTGACCATTTCCCGGTGGTAAACGAAGTCTTCGAACACCTTCGCCACGGTGCCCAGGATGAGCTGTACCGCTTGGGCGCTCGGGTACGGTGTGTGCGCCATGGGCGAACGGAAGACCGCCTTGGGGTGCAAGATAGAAGCCAGCTCTGCCTGATTTCCGTGGGGCACCATCTCGTGCCATTTCGCCAGGCTTGTCGCCACATTGGGCGCCAGCATCTGCGCAAAGCCCTTGGCCTGCGGGGCGACTTCCGTCTTCGCAGAGGGGTCCAGGCGCAATGCCAGTTCGGTGCCCTGTTTGATGGCGCGCTTGGCATCCAGCTCCACCGCCTTGTCGGCGCCGCCAATCAGGTGCACGGTGCAACCCGCCGCCTCCAGCTCCGCCTGTAGAGCGCGCTGCGGGTCTTGCCCGGCGCAGAGGATGACGTTGTCCACCGGCAGCACGCTGTCTTTGCCGTCCACGGTGATGTGCAGGCCGGCGTCGTCCACCTTGCGGTACTGCACGCCGGGGATCATCTCCACATGGCGGTTTTTAAGGGATGTGCGGTGGATCCAGCCGGTGGTCTTGCCCAGGCCTTCGCCGACTTTGCTGGTCTTGCGCTGCAGCAGGTAGATCTTGCGGGGAATCTCGCCCAGGTGCGCAGCTTGCAAGCCACCACGGTTCGCACCCGTGGTATCCACGCCCCATTCGGCAAAGAACTTGGGCTTGCTGAGACTGGGGCTCACACCCTCTTGCAGCAGGTATTCGGAGACATCAAACCCGATGCCGCCAGCGCCAATCACCGCCACCGACTTGCCCACGGGTTTCTTGTCGCGCAGCACCGCCAGGTAGTCCAGCACTTTGGGGTGGTTGACGCCTTCAATCTCGGGCACGCGCGGCACGATGCCGGTGGCGAGCACCACTTGCTTAAAGCCAGCCGCCACCAGCTCTTGCGCTGCCACCTTGCGGCCCAGTTCCAGCTTCACGCCTGTCAACTCGATCTGCTTACCGAAGTAACGCAGCGTCTCATAGAACTCTTCCTTGCCCGGCACCTGCTTGGCGATGTTGAACTGGCCACCAATTTCTGATGCGGCATCGAACAGCGTCACGTCCAGGCCCCGGCGCGCGGCTTCCGTCGCGAACGCCAGGCCGGCCGGGCCTGCGCCGACGACGGCGACGCGCTCCTTGCGGCTCAAGGGCTCCATCACCAAAATGGTTTCGTGGCAGGCGCGCGGGTTCACCAGGCACGAGGTGATCTTGCCGGCAAAGGTGTGGTCCAGGCAGGCCTGGTTGCAGGCGATGCAGGTGTTGATCTGGTCCGACAGACCCGCCGCCGCCTTGTTGACGAATTCCGGGTCGGCCAGGAACGGCCGCGCCATGCTCACCATGTCGGCCATGCCGTCCGCCAGGATCTGTTCGGCCGCCTCAGGCGTGTTGATGCGGTTGGTGGCCACCAGCGGAATGCCCACCTTGCCCTTGAGCTGCTGCGTGACCCAGGCAAAGGCGCCGCGCGGCACCTTGGTGGCGATGGTAGGAATGCGTGCCTCGTGCCAGCCGATGCCGGTGTTGAGAATGGTGACGCCAGCCGCCTCCAGCGCCTGCGCCAGTTCTACAACTTCTTCCTTGGTCGAGCCACCTTCCACCAAATCCAGCATGGACAGGCGGAAGATGAGGATGAAGTTGGGGCCTACCCGAGCCCGCGTGCGCCGCACGATCTCCAGCGGAAAGCGAATGCGGTTAGCGTACGAACCGCCCCAGGCGTCGTCCCGGTGGTTGGTCTGCGCCGCGATGAACTCGTTGATCAGGTAGCCCTCGGAGCCCATGATCTCGACGCCGTCGTACCCCGCGCTTTGCGCCAGCGCTGCGCATTGGACGTAGTCCTCAATGGTCTGCTCGACTTCTTCGCTGGTCAGCGCGTGCGGGCGAAACGGGCTGATCGGAGCCTTGAGTGCGCTGGGCGCTACCAGTTCAGGGTGGTAGGCATAGCGGCCAAAGTGCAGGATCTGCATGCAGATCTTGCCGCCTGCCTGGTGCACCGCCTGCGTTACCACCTTGTGCTTGTCGGCCTCGGCCTGCGTGGTCATGGCGGCGCCGCCGGGCATGGGGCGGGCACGGTCGTTGGGGGCAATGCCGCCGGTCACGATCAGGCCGACACCGCCGCGCGCGCGCTCCGCATAGAACGCGGCCATGCGCGCAAAACCGTCCTTGGCTTCTTCCAGGCCGACGTGCATGGAACCCATGAGCACACGGTTCTTGAGGGTGGTGAAGCCCAGATCGAGGGGCGCGAGCATGTGGGGAAAAGCGGTCATCGCAGAGTCCTTGTGGAGGTGGGGAAGCTAGCCGTCTAGGCAACCAGTTGCACAAAAGTGTACGAGCGTTCTTTTATTTATGCAACCAGGTGCATAGTTTTCTATCGATCGGTACACTGCCCAGATGTCGCTGGCCCACGCCGTACTCACTTCGCTGCTGGAAAAACCCTCCTCGGGCTACGACCTGGCGCGGCGTTTTGACAAATCGATTGGGTATTTTTGGCATGCCACACACCAGCAGATTTACCGCGAGCTGGCGCGCATGGAGGCGGCTGGCTGGGTGCAAAGCAGCGTGCCGGCCGATGCGGGCAAAACGCGCAAGAAGGAATACCGCGTGCTTGCCGAAGGCCGGCTAGCACTGGCGCACTGGGCCGTGCAGAGCGCACCGCCGGCCGAACTGCGCGACGAGTTCATGGTGAAACTCCGGGCCGACGCCGTGCTTTCCGAAGTGGACTTGCGGCCGGAACTCACCCGCCATATATCGCTGCACCACGAGAAGCTGGCGCACTACCAAGCGATAGAAACGCGGGACTTTGCACCGGGCCGCGTCCTGTCGCGCCACGCTGCGATCCAGCACATGATTTTGAAGAAGGGCATTCTCTACGAGCAGTCGTCCATCCAGTGGACGCTCGAAATGCTCGACACGCTGAACACCTTGGCCGAGGCATGACGCCCCATGAAAAAACCACCGCGCCCGCAAGGGCCGGTGGTTTTTAGTGGGTTAGGCCCTCAGGCCGCGCAAAGTGCGCCTGCCTGAGGCCTGAGCGCCGCTGCGCTCAATACACGTCGTGCTGCGTGTTGTTCACGTTGAAGTGGCCGGTAGGCGTGATCAAACGTGGGTCCTTGATGACCTTCTTCAGCTTGAGCGTCTTGTCGTCGACCACCACGATGGCGCTGATCTTGTTCTTGGCGCTCCACACCGAGAACCAAACTTCGTCACCGGCCTTGTTGAACTCAGGCTGCACCACGCGCTTGGCACCGTCGTCCTTGATGTCGGCCCACTCGGCGATTGGCAGCGTGACAAAGCCCTTGTCCAGGTTCTTGATGTCGAACACCACCACCGACTGCGAGAGCTTCGGATCGGGGTTCAAAGGCGTATCCGAGTACAGGTGGGTGGACTTGGGGTGGCTCTTGATGAAGAGCGCGCCGCCGCCAGGACCGGTCAGCTTGGCCACTTCCTTGAAAGCGTATTGCTTGTGCTTCACCGGGTCGGTTCCGATCAGCGAGATCGTTTCGTCGCCCAAGTGGCCGGTAGCCCAGACAGGACCAAACTTCGGGTGGATGAAGTTGGCACCACGACCGGGGTGGGGAATCTTGCCCACATCAACGATGGCTGCCAGCTTGTCATCTTTCAGGTCAATCACCGAAATCTTGTTGCTGTTGTTGGCAGCCACCATGAAATAGCGCTTGGTCGAATCGAGACCGCCGTCATGCAAGAAAGGCGCCGAACCGATTTCGGTCATCTTGAGCGCGTTCAGGTCGGAGTAATCCACCATCAGCGTCTTGCCGGTTTCCTTGACGTTCACGACAAACTCAGGCTTGAAGTGGCTGCCCACAATGGAGGCCACGCGCGGTTCGGGGTGGTATTCCTGCGTGCCAACCACATTGCCCCGGGTAGAGACGATCTTGAGCGGTTCCAACGTGTCGCCGTTCATGATGACAAATTGTGGCGGCCAGTAGGTTCCGGCAATCGCGTACTTGTCTTCGTAACCCTTGAATTTGCTGCTTTCGACCGAACGCGCTTCGAGGCCAGTGCGGATTTCAGCCACGGTGTCGGGCTTTTCCATCCACAGGTCAATCATGTTGACCTTGGCGTCGCGGCCAATCACGAACAGGTAGCGGCCCGAAGCCGACATGCGCGAGATGTGTACTGCGTAGCCGGTCTTGAGAATGCTGATGATTTCCTTCGAGTCACCGTCAATCAGCGCAATCTCACCCGCGTCGCGCAGTGTGGTCGAGAAGATGTTGGTGATGTTGTAGTTGTTCATCTTCTTCTTCGGACGCTGTTCCGGAGGAATGATGACCTTCCACGTTTTCTTCATGTCCGCCATGCCGAATTCCGGCGGAATGGGTGGGTCTTGCTGGACGTAGCGGGCCATCATGTCCACTTCCGCCTCGGTCAAGTCGCCAGAAGTGCCCCAGTTGGGCATGCCGGCTGGCGAGCCATAGTTGATGAACACCTTGAGGTAGTCCGTACCCTTGCCGACGGTGATGTCGGGTGTCAGTGGCTTGCCGGTAGCGCCTTTGCGCAGCACACCGTGGCAGCCGGCGCAGCGCTCAAAGTAGATCTGGCGGGCGCGATCAAACTCGGCCTGCGTCATCTTGGGCGCTTTGGGGTTCGTGCTCTGGTACATGGGTACATCACCCAATGGCGATGAACCGGCCTGGTAATTCACCTCAGGTGCAGACATGCCAGGCTTAGTGTCTTGGGCTGCGGCGGCCACTGCCAGCGTCGAAAGTGCCAGGGCCGCGAGGCGCGCCAGCTTGCGGGTTGTCATGTAAAGGCTCCTTGATTGCCACAGCCCATTGCGACTCCCTCTCTAGGGGATACCCGCTGAAGGCTGCGACGGATCGGTTGCAGCGGGCTGACCCATAATCCTACACTCCGTAAGGGCTATTGTTGATTCATCTCAAATAGCTAAGCGAAATGACTATTTAACAACGGGTATACCCTCGGCAACTTTGTGCTCCAGAAGATCTGGCACGCAACGCGGCGATGTGGCCATTCGACCGCATCAGGCCTGAACCAACAGAGCGCGAAAATCATTCACATTGGTACGCGTGGGGCCGGTAACCACCGAATCGCCCAGCGCGCCAAAGAAGCCATGGCCATCGTTGTTCGCAAGGCTGCTGCGCGGGTTGATCCCCAGAGCCCAAGCGCGCGCCAGCGTGTCGGGTGCGAGCCAGGCGCCGGCAATCTCCTCTTGGCCGTCCACGCCATCTGTGTCGGCCGCCAGGCCATGAATGCGCGGATGGCCTGCAAGCGCCAGGGCGCAGGCCAGAAGGCATTCCACATTGCGGCCACCACGCCCCTTGCCACGCACGGTCACCGTGCTCTCGCCGCCCGAGAGCAGCACGCAGGGCCCGGCCACCGGCTGGCCGCGATCGGCCACCTGGCGCGCAATGCCGGCCAGCAGCGTACCCATGTCGCGCGCCTCGCCTTCCAGTGCATCGCCAAGGATGTAGGCCGGGTAGCCGGCACCCCGCGCCACCTGCGCCGCCGCCTCCAGGGCTTGCTGCGGCGCCGCGACGATGCGAGACGTAGCGCGTGCAAGCCGCGCATCGCCCGGCTTGACGGATTCGCCCGCCCCTGTCTCCAGCAGCGTGCGCACGCCATCGGGCAGAGAAATGCCGTAGCGCTGAAGAATCTCCAGCGCGTCGGCACAAAGCGTCGAATCACCCACGGTGGGGCCAGAGGCAATGTCCATGGGGTCGTCGCCCGGCACGTCAGAGACAAGCAGTGAGAGCACCCGCGCCGGGTGGCAAGCGGCCGCCAGGCGCCCTCCCTTGATGGCGGAAAGGTGGCGACGCACACAGTTCATCTCGCGGATGGTGGCGCCCGACTGCAGCAGCGCCCGCGACAGCGCCTGCTTGTCAGCCAGCGTGACACCTGGCAGCGGCAGAGGCAGCAGCGACGAGCCGCCGCCCGAAATCAGGCACAACACAAAATCGTCCTCGCGCAGGCCCTCGCACAGCGCCAGCATCCGCTGCGCGGCCTGCTCGCCCGCCGCATCGGGCACCGGGTGCGCAGCTTCGACAATTTCAATGCGTTCGCAGGGCACGGTGTAGCCGTAGCGCGTGACCACCAAGCCTGAGATCGGCCCCGACCAATGCTGCTCCACCGCGCGAGCCATGGCTGCCGATGCTTTGCCCGCACCGATGACAATCAGCCGCCCGCGCACCTCTGCCGGGTCGGGCAAATGGGGCGGCACGCAGCGCTCGGGCTGCGCCGAAGCCACGGCAGCATCGAACATCGCACGCAGCAGTGCGCGGGGCGCTGCGGCGGGCAGCTGAGAGTGCGGCAATGGATCAGGCATGGCGTCTGGTGGGTTGTTCAGGCGGCAGTCTGGCCGATTTCAAAGTTCGCCATTTTTTCCAGCGCACGCACCATGGCCGAATGGTCCCAGGCCTGGCCGCCGTGCGCTGCGCAGCTATTGAACAGCTCTTGCGCGGTGGCAGTGTTGGGCAGGGCTACGCCCAATGCACGGGCGCTCTCCAGCGCCAGGTTCAGATCCTTCTGGTGCAAGGCAATGCGAAAGCCTGGGTCAAACGTACGCTTGATCATGCGTTCGCCATGCACCTCCA
This sequence comes from Giesbergeria sp., assembly GCA_049291355.1. GTDB lineage: Bacteria > Pseudomonadota > Gammaproteobacteria > Burkholderiales > Burkholderiaceae_C > Simplicispira. The sequence continues at coordinate 7,836 of JBATPF010000314.1, read as the reverse complement.
GAATTTTGCTTGACGCAAAACCCCCCATCAGCGCCTGGCGCACCCGCGCCGGGTCGGCCCCGGCACGCGCCGCAAACAGCAGCGCCTCGCCCACCGCTTCGATATTGAGCGCCACAATGATCTGGTTGGCCACTTTGGCCGTCTGGCCGTCGCCATTGCCGCCCACCAGTGTGATGTTCTTGCCCATCACCTCGAACAGCGGCCGGATGCGCTCGAACACCTCTGGCGCACCACCCACCATGATGGACAGCGTGGCGTTCCTGGCACCCAGTTCGCCGCCCGAGACAGGGGCATCGAGGTAGTCGGCGCCCAGCGCGTTGATCTTTTGCGCAAACTGCTTGGTTGCAATGGGCGAGATGCTGCTCATGTCGACCACCACCTTGCGGGTGCTGCCCGCTTTGGCAAGGCCGGCGGCCACCCCGCCCTCGCCAAACAACACGGCCTCGACATCCGGCGTGTCGGGCAACATGGTGAAGACGATGTCGGCCCGCTCGGCCACACCGCGCGCACTCACGCACTGCGTGGCGCTGCTCTGTGCAATAGGGGCTGGCAGCTTGCCCCGGCTGTAGACAAAAAGCTGGTGACCCGCAGCCAGCAGATGGCCCGCCATGGGCGCGCCCATGATGCCCAGGCCAATGAAACCAATTTTGAGAGGGGATGAAGTCATTTCGTGTCCTTGCAATTCAAGCTGAAAGCGCCGTCAGACGTTCGCGCCAGGCCAGGCCCGCCGTGGTACTGGTGGCCGGCTTGTATTCGCAGCCAATCCAGCCGGCGTAGCCGATGCGGTCCAGCAGAGCGAACAGAAAGGGGTAGTTGATCTCACCCGTGCCGGGCTCATTGCGGCCCGGGTTGTCGGCCAACTGGATGTGGGCAATGCGCGCCAGGTGCTTTTGCAGCGTGGCGGCCAGCTCGCCTTCCATGCGCTGGGCGTGGTAGATGTCATATTGCACGAACAAGTTGTCCGCGCCGACTTCGTCGATGAGCGCCACGGCCTGCTCGGTGCGATTGAGCACAAAGCCGGGAATATCGAAGGTATTGATGGGCTCGATCAGCAGGCGCAGGCCTGCGCCCTTCAAGGCGGCGGCGGCAAAACGCAGGTTGTCCACCAGGGTCTGGTGAATCAATTGTTCGTCCACACCGGCAGGCGCCTTGCCCGCCAGGCAGTTGAGCTGGGGCGCGCCCAGCAGCTTGGCGTATTCGATCGCCTTGGCCACCCCCGCGCGAAACTCCTGCACGCGGCCGGGGTCACAGGCAATACCGCGATCACCCGCATCCCAGTCTCCAGCGGGCAGGTTGTGCAGCACCAGGGAAAGCCCATGGGCATCGAGCCGCTGCTTGATGTCAGCGGCCGAATACGCATAGGGAAACAAAAACTCCACGGCCTTGAAGCCGGCGTCGGCAGCGGCTTCAAAGCGGTCGAGAAAAGGCAGCTCGTTAAAAAGCATGGTGAGGTTGGCAGCAAACTGGGGCATGGTTTTTCCTTGTGTCGGTCGCAATGTCAGTCGAGCATGCCCACGGCGGTGGGCGCATCGGCCCGCACCTGCGCGGTTTCCTCAAACTCCATCACATTGTCGATTTCTGTGCCCATGGCGATATTGGTCACGCGCTCGAGCATCACCTCAATGACCACGGGCACGCGGAACTCCTCCATCCAGGCGCGCGCCTGGGCAATGGCCGGGGCGAGTTCTTCCTGCCGGTGCACGCGCAGCGCCTTGCAGCCCAGGCCCTCCACCACCTTGCCATGGTCCACGCCATAACTGCGCGTACCGCCCTCCTCCGGCGTATTGATGTTGTCAAAACCCAGTTGCACGCAGTAGTCCATCGAAAAGCCCCGTTGCGACTGGCGGATCAAGCCCAGGTAGCTGTTGTTGACCACCACGTGGATGTAGGGCAGCTTGAACTGCGCGCCCACCGCCAACTCTTCGAGCATGAATTGAAAATCGTAATCACCCGACAACGCCACGACCTTGCGCGTCGGATCGGCGGCGCAGACGCCCAGCGCGGCGGGTATGGTCCAGCCCAACGGGCCGGCCTGGCCACAATTGATCCAGTGGCGCGGGTGGTAGACATGCAGAAACTGCGCCCCGGCAATCTGACTCAGGCCGATCGTGGAGACGTAGGTGGTGTCCTTGCCAAAGGCGTTGTTCATGCACTGGTAGACGCGCTGGGGCTTCATGGGCACGGTGTCGAAATGCGTCTTGCGCAAGAACGCCACCGAGCTTTTGCGCGCCGCGCATTCGCCAGCCCAGCCCGCGCGGTCGCGCAATCGGCCCACCGCCTTCCATTCGCTCGCCAGCTCCACCAGCAGTGTCAGCGCCGCACGCGCATCGCTCACGATGCCGTAGTCGGGCGCGAACACGCGGCCAATCTGCGTCGGCTCGATGTCGATGTGAATGAACTGGCGGCCCTTGCAATACACCTCGGGCGAACCGGTGTGGCGGTTGGCCCAGCGGTTGCCAATGCCCATCACAAAATCGCTCGCCAGCAGGGTGGCGTTGCCATAGCGGTGGCTGGTCTGCAGGCCGCACATGCCGGCCATGAGCGGGTGGTCGTCGGGTATCGCGCCCCAGCCCATCAGGGTGGGGATGACCGGAATGCCCGTGATTTCGGCAAACTGCACCAGCAGCTCGCTGGCATCGGCGTTGATGATGCCGCCGCCCGCCACGATCAGCGGGCGCTCGGCGGCGTTCAGCATCTCCAGCGCCTTTTCGATCTGCTTGCGGCTGGCGGCCGGTTTGTACACCGGGAGCGGTTCGTAGGTGTCGATGTCGAATTCGATCTCGGCCATTTGCACATCAAACGGCAGGTCGATCAGCACCGGGCCGGGCCGGCCCGAACGCATCAGATGGAACGCCTGTTGGAAGGCGCGCGGCACCTGGGCCGGCTCCATCACGGTGGTGGCCCATTTGGTCACGGGCTTGGCAATAGAGGCAATGTCCACGGCCTGAAAGTCCTCCTTGTGCAGGCGCGCACGCGGCGCCTGGCCGGTAATGCACAGAATCGGAATGCTGTCGGCCTGCGCCGAATACAGGCCGGTGATCATGTCGGTGCCGGCCGGCCCCGAGGTGCCGATGCACACGCCAATGTTGCCAGCCGCCGCCCGGGTATAGCCCTCGGCCATGTGGCTGGCGCCTTCCACGTTCCGCGCCAGGATGTGGGCAATCGTGCCGCGTTCGCGCATTTGCGAATACAGCGGATTGATGGCCGCGCCCGGCACACCAAAGGCCTGGCTCACCCCTTCTCTTTCCATCACCAGCACTGCGGCCATCGCGGCCTTCATCTTTGCCTTCGCACACTCCTTGTTGGGATGGCGTTGATGGTGCAAGCGCAACACCCGACGCGGAACCCCCGGCGCGGCCATATCAGCTATTCCAAAGCGCGATAAAGCAGGGGCAAGGGCCAAGTACATTGCATGCATGGACAGCCTGCTCAGCCTGCAACTCTTTGCGCGTGTCGTTGAAACCGGCAGCTTCAGCAAGGCTGCGGGCGAGCGCGGCCTGGCGCAATCCACCGCCACCAAGGCCATCGCCCACATTGAAGAGCGCCTGGGCGCGCGCCTCTTGCACCGCTCCACTCGCGGCGTCACACCGACGGAGATCGGCGCGCTGTTCTACGAAAAATGCAAGTCCATCGTGCGCGATGTGCAAGAGGCCGAAGACCTGGCCACGCTGCTGCAAAGCGCGCCGGGCGGGCAACTGCGGGTCAGCACTTCGGTGGCCTTTGGGCGCCGCGTGCTGGTGCCGCTGGCACTCGCCTACATGCGCGAGCACCCCGGTTTGCGCGTCGACCTGAGCTTTGAGGACCGGTACGTGAACCTGGTGGAGCAAGGCGTGGATCTGGCCCTGCGCATGGGGCGCCTGGCCGATTCCAGCCTGGGTGCGCGCTACCTGGGCGCCAACCCCTGGGTCATGGTGGCCTCGCCCACCTACCTGCGCCGCCACGCCGCCCCGCGCACGCCGGCCGATCTGGCGGTGCACGACTGCCTGGTCTATAGCAGCGTGCAAGGCGATGACCGCTGGAACCTGACCGGGCCGGAGGGCGACAAGGCCTCGGTTCCGGTAGGCGGGCCGCTGCGCTCCAACAATCTATCGGCGGTGCTGGCCGCCGTGCGTGCCGATATGGGCCTGGCCATCCTGCCCTGCTACGTGGCGCGCGAATCCCTGGCCGATGGCAGCGCCGTGGCCGTGCTGACCGACTGGGCGCTGCCGGCACAGGAAGTGCACGCGGTGTTTCCCTCGCCCAAGCTGGTTCCGTCCAAGGTCACCCACTTCATCGCATTTTTGCAACAGTCTCTGGCGGGCGAGTGGTGGCGCATGGCGCCTGAACAGAACGGCATTTCATAATCAGGGTTATTACTTAGTCAATCGAACGCTCCGTGAACCACCCCACTTCTCGGCCTGATGCGGCATTCGCCTCCGCCTGCCCACCCGTACCAACACTGCGGTGGACGGCCGCCCTGGCCCTGCTCGCCTGCGCCAGCGCAGGCAGCGCCTGGGCGCAAAGCGCAGCGGCCGAAGTCAGCGCGCGCGCTCTGCCCGAAGTCGTGGTGAGCGGCTCGCGCCAGGAGCAAGCCAGCGACGACCTGCCGGTGTCCATCGATGTGATTGGCGCCAATGAGATCAGCAACCGCCAGAGCACCGATCTGCGCGATGCCGTGCGCGACCTGCCCAACGTGTCGGTGCAGATTTCGCCGGCACGTTTTGCGGTGGGCGGCACCACGGCCAGCGCCCTGCGCGACGGCAACACGGGCCTGAACATCCGCGGCCTGGGCGGCAACCGCGTGCTGATGCTGGTGGACGGCATCCGCATCCCACGCAGCTACGCCTTTCGCACCACCACTTTCGACCGTGAATACCTCTCGCTCGAACTCCTCAAACGCGTGGAGATCGTGCGTGGCCCGGCGTCGGCGCTGTATGGCTCAGACGGCATGGCCGGCATGGCCAACTTCATCACCTACGAGCCCCAGGATTTTCTGAAGAATGCGGACGGCACGGCCAAGCCGCTGGGCGGACGTGTCTCCGCCGGCTGGAGCGGCGACGACAACGGCCACACGCTGGCCGGCACCGTGGCCGGGCGTGCCAGCGACAGCCTGGACTGGCTGCTCACGGCCAGCACACGTGGCGCCCACGCCCTGGAAGCGCAGGGCACGAACCACGCGCCCAACGTCAACCGCACGGCCGCGAACCCGCAGCAGGACAGTGACAAAGCGCTGCTCGGCAAGCTCGTGCTGCGCCCCACCGCAGGCCAAAAGCACACTTTCACGCTGGAACATGTGGAGAAAAGCTCCGACGTCGATTTGCTCTCCAGCCGTGCGCCCCTGCCCCTGCGGGGTACGCCCAGCCAGATCGCCGGCGCGATCGTCGACGAATATGCCAGCCGCGACATGGAGCGCGACCGCATCACTTGGGACGCACGCTTTGACCTGAACGCACCCTGGGCCGACCACGTCCAGACCGTGATCGCCGCGCAGCGGGCCAAGTCGCGCCAGGTGGGCACCAGCGTGCGCAACACCCTGCCGCTGCGCGTGCGCGACAACCGCTACGGCGAGCGCACCTGGCAAGCCGGGCTGCAGGCCGACAAGCTGTTCAAGAGCGGCGACTGGGCGCACCGCCTGACCTACGGCTACGACTACGTGCGAAGTGACATCGACAACCTGTATACGGGGCTGGCACCGCTGCCGCCGGAGGTGTTCCCGCTCAAACGCTTTCCCGACACGCGCGAGACCACGCATGCGCTGTACCTGCAGGACGAATCGGTCCTGGGCGACTGGAGCCTGACACCCGGCCTGCGCCTGGACCACTTTGCGCTCGACGTGACCAGCCAGGCGGGTTTTTACCCACCCGCGTCCGAGCCGGGCAAATCGCTCAGCGGCTCGGCCGTCTCGCCCAAATTCGGCCTGCTCTACCGCGCCACGCCAGCCTGGACGCTGTACGGCCAGTACGCGGCGGGCTTTCGCGCGCCCGATGCCGGTCAGGTCAATGGCTACTACGAGAACATGGCCGAAGCCGTGGTGCTGATTCCGAACGCCGAACTCAAACCCGAGCGCAGCCACGGCCTGGAGCTGGGCGCGCGCGCACGCTTCGATGCCCTGCGCGTGGACTTTGCGGCCTTCTCCACCAACTACCAGAACCTCATCGTTGACCGCGTGCTGATGGGCGGCACCGGCACCGCCGCCGACCCGCGCGTGTTCCAGACCATCAATACCGACAAAGCACGCATCCACGGTTTCGAGGTCAAGGGCGCGATGGACTGGGGACGCATGGACTGGGCGGGCGGCGCGCGCTTCTCGACGCCCTTCAGCTACGGCCAGGCGCATGGCAGCAACCGCGACACCGGCGCACCGCTGAACTCGGTGGAGCCAGCCCAGCTTGCACTCGGCTTGCAACTGGACACGGCGCCCTGGACACTGCGTTTCGACGTGCGCCACCACGCCGCCAAGAACGCCTCGGACATCGACAGTTCCGCCGCAGTCAAAGCGCCGGCCACCCAGTTCACGATTCCCGCAGCCACCACGCTCGACGCGGCCCTGCAGTGGCGTTTGCGCAAGGACATGCGCCTGAACCTCGCTGTGCGCAACCTGACCAACCGCAAGTACTGGCTGTGGTCCGACGTGCAGGGGCTCGCCGCTTCGTCCACCACCAACGACGCGTATACGCAGCCGGGGCGCAGCGGGTTCGTGTCGCTGGTGGTGGACTTTTAATCGAAAATTTCAAGCAAAAATTGCTGCTAGCGCTTATTGGGCAAGCGCTGGTAGCTATCAAAAGATGAGTTATGCGGCCCAATGGCTGGCGTGGCACTCGCGACGCAGCAGCGCAAATGCGCCTTAAAGGCCGCAGCCGCCCTGCCGAAAGTTGTCGCAGGCAGCAGGACTTGATAAAAAGCAGGCAGGATGCGTAGGCCGCTGCGTACATTCGGTTCCACGGCACAGCCCATTCACCCATTGCAAGCCCATCCATGACCGACCACACGCTCGATGCTGGCGCCCCGCTGCACGACAGCGCGCACTATTTGCATGCTGTCACGGAACTGGCCGAAACCCGGCCCATGGTGGCGCAGGCCGCCATCTACAGCGAAAGCGGCATCAAACTGGTGGCCGAGGGCATGCGCATCGACCGCAAGCTGTACGAGCGGCTGGTCCAGCACACGTTGCGCGAGCCCGTAGACACCCATTTGTGGGTGGAAGGCGCACTGACCACCGCATCGCTGAGCGCTGCGGCACGCGAGATGCTTGCAAGCTCCGTCCTGCCATACAAGCTTGCGCAAACCCTGCGCTCACCGGAAAGCCTTCTTGCCCCGCTGGCATCCATGCCGCTGCCGTCTTCTGTCGCTTTCAAGCTCACTTTGATGCGGGAGCAGCGCCCCGCCTTGTGGAAGCACAGCGTGGAAATGATGTTGATCGCCATGTATCTGGCGCTTCGCTCGGACACCAGCGCGCGCGATTGCGTCGCACTCTGCGCGGCAGCACTGATGCACGACGCCGGCATGCTGCATCTGGATCCCGCCTGGGAAGATCCTCAACACAAGCCGGTAGGCACCGACCGCAAGCACTTGGTCGTGCAACCCATCACTTCCATGCTGATGGTGCGCCAAGCCCAGGTGTACCCACGTTCGGTGGAAGTTGCCATCCTGGAGCACCACGAAAGAATGGACGGTTCGGGCTACCCGCGCGGCATTCCCGGTGCGCAGATTTCGCCCTTGGGGCGCGTGCTGCTGCTGGCTGAGGTAGCTGCTGCCATTTATGAAAAGTACGACGAAATGCCGGCGCTGCAACTGGCGTTGGTGCTGCGCTTGAACCACAGGAAGTTTCCTGCCGGACTCAGCTCGCATTTGCTTCCC
>JBATPF010000313.1:0-3570 GCA_049291355.1 Giesbergeria sp. | reverse complement strand
CGCTGGCCGACAAAGCCGACATCGTGCGCAACGCGATTGACCTGGCGCACGCCATTGGCGTGGCAAAGCCGCGCGTGGCGATTCTGGCCGCCGTGGAAACGGTGAACGCCGCCATGCCCGCCACGCTGGACGCCGCTGCGCTGTGCAAGATGGCCGACCGCGGCCAGATCACCGGCGCCCTGCTCGATGGGCCGCTGGCGTTCGACAACGCCGTATCCATTGCCGCAGCGCGCACCAAAGGCATCGTCTCGGAAGTGGCAGGCCGCGCCGACATTCTGGTGGTGCCGGACCTGGAGAGCGGCAACATGCTGGCCAAGCAGCTTGAATTCCTGGGCGACGCCGCCACGGCTGGCATCGTGCTCGGTGCGCGCGTGCCCATCGTGCTCACCAGCCGGGCCGACGCCCGCGACACGCGCCTGGCCTCGTGCGCTGTGGCGGTGCTGCTGGCGCACCACTACCAGGAGGCGCCGCTGTGAGCGATCTGGTTCTGGTCCTGAACTGCGGCTCGTCGAGCATCAAGTTCGCGCTGTTCGACACCAGCACCCAGCCGCTGCCGCGCGCTCCTTTGTGGAACGGCAAGGTGGACGGCATTACCGGCGCCGCGCCGACGTTTGGCGAAACCGGTGTTGCTCCCGGTCCGGTGGCGCTCGATGCCGCGCACCCGTACCGGGCGGCGCTGGAGCACATCCGTGCAAGGGTGCTGGCGCGCCTGGCGCTGGGCGGCCACCGCATCGCTGCCGTGGCACACCGCGTGGTGCATGGCGGTGCCAAGTACTTCGACCCTGTGCGCGTGGATGCGCAGGTGCTGGACGATCTGCGCGGACTCATCCCGCTCGCGCCCCTGCACCAGCCGTTTGCGCTGGAAGCCATTGCTGCATTGCTGGAAACGGCACCCGAGCTGCCGCAGGTGGCCTGTTTTGACACGGCGTTTCACCACACCTTGCCCGAGGTGGAGAAGATGCTCCCGCTGTCCTGGGACGCCTGGGAGCGCGGCCTGCGCCGCTACGGCTTTCACGGTTTGTCGTACGAATACCTGTCGATCGCGCTGCCCGAGCGCTGTGGCGACGCGGCGCGCGGGCGCACCATCGTTGCGCACCTGGGCAGCGGCGCCAGTCTCTGCGCGATGCAGGGCCTCCAAAGTGTCGCCACCACCATGGGCTTTTCTGCCCTCGACGGCCTGATGATGGGCACGCGCTGCGGCGCACTGGACCCCGGCGCAGTGCTGTACCTGATGGAGATTGAAAAGCTCTCGCTGGAAGAAGTGGGCCATTTGCTGTACCACGGCTCGGGTCTTCTGGGGATAAGTGGCGTGTCGTCCGACCCGCGCGTTCTGCTCACGCAAGAGGCCGGCAATCCGCGCATCGAGGCCGCGCTGGCGCTGTACGTGCGCCGCATCGTGCGCGAGATCGGCGCCCTGGTGGCGGTGCTGGGCGGGCTCGACATGCTGGTCTTCACCGCCGGTATCGGCGAGCACAACGTCGCCATTCGCGAGCGCGTCTGCGCGGGCCTGGCCTACCTGGGCGTGGCGCTCGACGGTGAGGCCAACAGCCAGAACGCCGATCGCATCTCCAGCGCGGCCAGCCGCATCCCGGTGCAGGTGGAGCGCGCCAACGAAGAATGGGTGGCCGCCTGGCACGCCTGCCGGCTGCTGCCGGGGCTGGGGTAGCGGCGCAGGCAGTGGGGTCGGACCACGATTTCGTGCAGCGAAACTCGTGCTCCGACCCCTCTGCCGGACTATGGAGGGCAGCGCGAGCAGGGCCATTGTAAAAAATACGAAAGAAAATGGCCTCTAGCGCTTATCCCTATTCAACTATAGCTATGAAATTTGAAGCAATTCTGTTTGACTGCGACGGTGTGGTTGTCGACAGCGAGCCCCTCACCAACGGCGTGCTCTGCACCATGTTCAACGAAGCCGGCTGGGCCATTTCGCCCGAAGAATGCATGGCCACCTTCATCGGCAAGACAGTGCGCAGCGAAGCCGCGCGCATCGAGGCGCACACCGGCCAGCCATTGACCGACGCCTGGATGGCCGAGTTCTACGCCCGCCGCAATGCCGAGATCGAGCGCCACCTTCAGCCCATTGCCGGCGCGGTGGATGCGGTGCGCGCGCTGCACCGCTTGACGGATGGACGCATTGCCTGCGCCTCGGGCGCCGACCGTTTCAAGGTCGAAATGCAACTGCGCCAGGTGGGGCTGTCCGAACTGTTCGACGGCCATGTGTTCAGCGGCCACGAGATGCCGGCCACCAAACCCGCACCCGACGTGTACTTGGCGGCGGCTGCCGCCCTGGGCGTGCCGCCCGAGCGCTGTTTGGTGATTGAAGACACCGTGACCGGCGTGACCGCTGGTGTGGCGGCTGGCGCCACCGTGTGGGGCTACGCGCCCGGAGGCACCGGCCATGGCAGCGCAGAGGCGCTGCGGGCAGCAGGGGCCGCGCACATCTTTACCGCCATGGGCGACTTGCCCGGTTTGTTGATGGGCTGAAATCCGCGTTGCGTGCCCAGGCCACCAACCAGGTCGGCCTGGCCCAGCAGTACAACGCCTTCTCCGGCAAGGCCGCGGGTTTTGGCCTGGTGAGCCAACAAGATGCCAGCATCGAGCAGTACGTCACCGGCAAGACGCTGGATGGGCTGTTCCTGGTCATTGGCGAGCAAGAGCAGCAATGGCGCCAGAACCCGGCGGCAGCGGGCAGCGCCATTGTGAAGAAGGTGTTTGGGGCGCTGCGCTAACCCTGTGGGGCGGGTTGGCGCAGGGTTTCGCTGGCATTCCTACGCCAGGCTGCCGCCCCCGCCATGGCTGCGCCACTCGCCCGGCGTCATCCCCGTCCACCCCTTGAACGCGCGGATAAAACTCTTCTCGTTCTGAAACCCTGCCGCCAGCGCAATTTGCTTGATGGGCCGCTGGCTGCGCTGCAGCAGGTCGGTGGCCAATTCGCGGCGCACGGTGTCCTTGAGGGTTTGCAGCGAAGCGCCTTCGTCCTTCAGCTGCCGGTGCAGGGTGCGGGCAGACAGGTTCAGCCGTGCCGCCAGGTCGTCCGCGTTGTGGGCGGCTTGCGGGTCGCTGCGCAGCATCTGGCGCACGCGCGCCAGCAGCAGCCGGTCGCGGCGGTACTGCAGCACCGTGAGGGGCAGGGCGCGCTCCAGCATGGTTTGCAGCGCGGCCTCGTCGCGGCGCAGGGGCAGGGCGAGGTAGCGGGCGTCGAAGCTGATGTGGGTCGGGGCAGCAGAAAAGCGCGCCGGGGCGCTGAACAGCACGGCGTAGGCGTCGGCATGGGGCGGGGCGTCAAAGGCGAAGGCGGCGTCCAGCAGTGGAATGCGCGAATCCACCAGCCAGCAAGCGACGCCCAGGGCGTTGCGCAGCAGCGAGACATGGCAGAACTCGCGCAGTGCTCCCAAGTCGCGTGCCTCGTGCAGGGTGAGGCAAGCTACATCGCCTTGCACTGCCAACTCCAGGCGCACATCCTGCGTCAGCAGGCCATGGTGGCGGCACCAGCGCGCCATCGCCAGGCCCAGGTGCGGCGCGGTGATGGAGGCGCGTGCCAGGAGCCCATAGCTGCCCCAGGGCAGGGGG
>JBATPF010000312.1:0-1917 GCA_049291355.1 Giesbergeria sp. | reverse complement strand
CACGGGCTGGTCGCGCTGCACGGCAGCGAGGTGGTGCCGGTCAAGGCGCTGGGGCTCACGGCGGGCAACAGCACGCAAGGGCACCGGTTTGAGGCCAAGGTCTCCCCCGTGGTGCTCAGGGACGCGGACAGCTATGCAATGCAATTGCGCGACGAAGGCGCCGTGATTGCCAGCTTTACCGAGCGCCGCGCCGAGATCGCACGCCAGCTGGCTGCTGCGGCTGCAACAGTGGGCAACGGCGTCCATGCCATTGACGACGACGCCCTGCTCGACGAAGTGACCGCGCTGGTAGAGCGCCCCAATGTGCTGGTGTGCTCGTTCGAGCAGGAGTTTCTCGGTGTGCCGCAGGAATGTCTCATCCTCACGATGAAGGCCAACCAGAAGTACTTTCCGCTCCTCGACGCCGCCGGCAAGCTGAGCCACCAGTTCCTGGTGGTCAGCAACATCACCCCGGATGACCCAAGCCTGGTCATCGGCGGCAATGAGCGCGTGGTGCGCCCGCGCCTGGCCGATGCCAAGTTCTTTTTCGACCAAGACCGCAAAAAGACGCTGGCCTCGCGCGTGGCAGCCTTGGACAAAGTGGTGTACCACAATCAATTGGGAACCCAAGGGCTGAGGTTGGAGCGTGTCCGGTCCATAGCCCAGGCCATTGCGCAGCAATTGGGAGATAGCGTGCTGGTGCAGAAAGCCGGCGAAGCTGCCCTGCTGGCTAAGACTGACCTAATCACGGACATGGTCGGTGAGTTTCCTGAGTTGCAGGGCGTTATGGGACGCTACTACGCGCTGAACGATGGCTTGGCCCAAGATGTCGCTGATGCCATTGAAGATCACTACAAGCCGCGTTTCGCAGGTGACGATCTCCCTCGCAACGAAGTAGGTGCGGTCGTGGCTTTGGCTGACAAGCTTGAGACGTTGGTGGGTATGTTCAACATCGGGAATCTGCCAACTGGAGATCGTGATCCGTTTGCTCTTCGTCGTCATGCCTTGGGCGTCATTCGAATCTTGATAGCAAAAGATATGCCTCTGCAGATCGATGCTTTAGTTGACGTTGCTCTCCAAGTTTTGAGTAGCTCTGAGCCGCAAAAAGCTTGGGCAGACAGACTGACTAAGGTGGGTGGAACGGTTGCATATCGAACGGAAGTGATTCAGCCGGAAACCAAATCGAAATTGCTTGAATTCATCTACGACCGCCTCTCCGGCAGCCTGCGCGAGCAGGGCTTCAGCGCGCAAGAGGTCGATGCCGTGCTGGCCCTGCGCCCGCAGCGCCTGGCACTGGTCGAAAAGCAGCTTGCCGCCGTGCGCGCCTTCGCTGCGCTCCCCGAAAGCCCCGCCCTGGCCGCCGCCAACAAGCGCATTGCCAACATCCTCAAGAAGGCCGAGGCCGAAGGGCCGGTCGACCCGCACGTCAACCCCGAACTGCTGCAGGAGCAGGCAGAGCAGGACTTGTACGCCGCGCTGCAACGCTTCGTTCCTGAAGCCAATGCCCAGTTCGAAGCGGGCGATTTCACGGCGTCGCTGCAAACCCTGGCCGTGCTGCGCGCGCCGGTGGACGCTTTCTTTGACGACGTCATGGTCAACGCCGATCAAATGGATCTGCGGCTGAACCGCCAGGGGCTGCTCAAGAGCCTGCATCTGGCGATGAACCGCGTCGCCGATCTCTCGCGTCTGGCGGTGTGAGCCTCGGCGGCGCGCCCCAGGAAGCGGGCAGCCGCGGGCGCCGGGCGGCGCTCGCTCTGGGGTTTGGCCCGCCCATCTTTCTTGCGTCCGTTCGGGCGTGGCTTGAATGGCAGGACGGCCGGCACCCGCCGACGCCAGCGTTTTCCCTGGCGCCCCTGCCGGTTTCCGATTCTGTCGGCGCGCTGTTTATGCCCTGGCTGCTCGCCGCTTTGGCACTGGTGCTCATGGCGGGGGGTTTGT
>JBATPF010000311.1:0-5224 GCA_049291355.1 Giesbergeria sp. | reverse complement strand
TGTGTGCCTGACGGTGGGCCTGCAGACAGCGCAGCACCGCGCGCGCGGCCTGCCCCCAGCCGAAATCACCCGCACCAGCTTTCGCCACCAGTACTGGACCGTGGCGCAGATGCTCACCCAGCACACGGTGGGCGGTTGCAACCTGCAAAGCGGCGACTTGCTGGGCACCGGCACCATCTCCGGCCCGACGCCCGAGGAAGCCGGCGCCATGGTCGAGCTGAGTCTGGGCGGCACCCAGCCCCTCACGCTGACCGGCACCGGCGAGCAGCGCCGCTTTCTGGAAGACGGCGACGCGGTGGTGCTGCGCGGCTGGTGCGAGGCGCCAGGCGCGGCGCGCATCGGATTTGGCGAATGCCGGGGTACGGTACTGCCGGCCATGGCTTGAATTTCAAGTTAAATCAGGCTCTAGCGCTTGATTTATAAGCGCGAGTAGCTATCATTTGAGGAGCAAACTGCCAGTGCTGCGCGCGCCCCCCAGGTCGGCGCCCCGTGCCTCAGACCGCGATGTCCGTCGGCAGCAAGCGGTCGTACTCTTTCTTGACCACGGCGTAGCACTCGCAACTGCGCGCCTCCAGCCCTGGCCGATCCAGCACGGTGATGTGGCCGCGCGCGTAGTGAATCAAGCCCGCGTTCTGCAGTTTCATCGCCCCCTCGGTGACGCCTTCGCGGCGAACGCCCAGCATGTTGGCGATCAGTTCCTGGGTCATGACCAGCTCCTTGCCCTGCAGCCGGTCCAGACTCAGCAACAGCCAGCGACAAAGTTGCTGGTCAATCGTGTGGTGCCGGTTGCACACGGCGGTCTGCGCCATCTGGGTGATCAGCGCCTGCGTATAGCGCAGCAGCAGGTGCAACACCGGAGCGCGCTTGAACTCCTCCTTGAGGACTTGCGCCTTCATGCGGTAGCCGCGTCCGGCGCTTTGCACCACGGCCCGGCTCGAAGTGGACACGCCGCCCATGAACAGTGAGACACCTACGATGCCTTCGTTACCGACCACCGCGATCTCGGCCGACGCGCCGTCTTCCATGACATACAAGAGCGACACAATGGCAGTGGTCGGAAAATACACGTGGCTCATGGTGGCGCCAGACTCGTAAAGAACTGCGCCCAGCGGTAGGTCAACCGATTCGAGATGGACTTGCCAGCGCTGCCATTCAGGCTCTGGCAGCGATGCCATGAGATGGTTTTCCTGCGGGTTGGCCGGTTGTGGCATGGGCGCTCCACGTTCGTTCAGGCTGTATCGGCGCGATCGTGGGCCGACAGGCAGTTTGAGTCCGCCATCGTACCGCTGTACCGCGCTCCCGCTTCCGACGCAGCTAGGAGCCTGCCGTTGTCGGCGAATGCAGCTGCGCGTTGTGCAGCTCGCGCTGCTTTCGTTGCAACTCCAAGGCGTCGATTCTTGAGCACGCGAGCCGGTATTGCGTTTCCTGAGCGAGGGTCGCCGAGGCCTCGCGTTCTAGGTGAGCGACTGTGAAGCGACGCTGCAAGGCCGCGATGCGTTCGCACTTCGCATTTCCTTGAGGGATTGCTTGGCTGGCTGAAAGGCCTGCGTTGGTGCCCGAATGCGCGATGGACAGCACAGCGCCTCCACCGCCAGTAGCCGGCGCGCCCTCGTAGGTGAACTCAATCTGATCTCTCAGCAAGGACGCGTCGTGGCGCATGTCGAAAATGTCCATGTGTGATCGTCGGCGGGACGCAAGCTGGCGTCTGTGCGCTAAGGCACAGGGCAGCTAAAAGATCTATTGCAAGCACCGATGCCGATAGCGATGGCAAGCAGGCGATCTCGGCCCGGATTGCGCATCTGACTGCCCGCCGTTTCCGGAAGGTGGGCAGCGCGAAGACGCCGCCAAGATGCGGTGTGGCGCCAAATCGTATGTGCGACACCAGACAGACGCTGGTGCGCTTCGCGCGCATCCTCGTGCCATGTCATTTCGTTTTCACATGATTTTTGACGCGCAAGCGAGGCGCAGACCTTGCAAGTGCAAGGCAATGTGAAGGCGGTACGTTCACGGGCGATGTAGAAATGGAAAAGCACCCAGAGCCATGCGGTGCGAACGCGATCGCGATCGCGGAAAACTGCCCGCAATCAAACCCAACGGCGCTTTGGTCCTACAAAGTTGGCCAGCCGGGGCTCGGGTCATGGCGTGTGCAAGCCATCGGCATGTGGAGGACCCAGGCTCCGAGGGTAGACGGCGGGCTTGCGGTCGCAATGCCGGATTCGAGTCATGAGCGATCGCTCGTCTGACCCGCGCGCCAGCCGCCGCACGACTGCAGCACATCGCACCTGATCGAGTGGCTGAGCCTGCCAGGGCATGTGGTGCTGATCGGCTTTGGCGCCGTGCCGCTGGTGATTGCGACGGTGAAGTCTTATGTCAATTTGCGCATGCGGCCACAAGACAATCACCCGCATTCGGCTTCCCCAGCCTGAACGGTATCTAGCGCACTTTAGTGGCTGGGTTTTGGTTCAAATATGGCTCTAGCGCTTTATCCATATGCGGTATAGGCTACTCATTCAATAGCATTTCAGGCGGTAGCGGGTGGCCAAGGCACAAGGCGTCATGTCGATTCCACCTTGCGACGCGTGCGCAAGCCAATGACGCGGCATGCGAGTTGTGTCAATTCCTCCACGACCGCTTTCTGGGACAGGCGCCCGTCAGGCCGGTACCAGTTGAAGAGAAAGCCCGGCAGGCTGCAGGCCGCCAGCGCGGTGATCTTGGTTTCGTTGAACTCCAGCATGCCGTCCGCGCGGCCCTGCTCCAGCAGCGCGCACATGCGCTCATAGAAATGCTGGGCGATCTCGGTTTGCGCCGCGCGGTATTCGGGTCGGTACCCCTGGGGCTCGCGGTAGGGGAAGAAGGCCGAGGGGTAGTGGGTCAAGGTGGCACCGATCAAGCGCCGCAGGCCCTCCTCCAACTTGACGTGCGCCGGCCTCAGGTCGTCCTCAGGGAAGTCCATGCTGGTGAAGCACGCCACCGTGGGCGCCCACGACAGGGTCTCAAAAATTTCCTGCTTGTTGCGGAAGTAGTAATACACAAAAGGCTTGGTCATGCCCAGCGCCGCCACGATCTGGTCCATCGTAGTGGCCGCATAGCCCTGCCGGGCAAACAGCGCTTCGGCAGCGTGAAGAATGCGCTCGCGCTTCTCGTCCGAGCCCTCGCGCGGCTTGGCTTGCGGTAACTTTCTGGATGCTGGCCGCTTGGAGATTTTGCTGTCTTGTCGCATAAGTTATACCTTTTGGTAGGTTCAATCTACCAGGGGGTATATATTGACAGAGACAAGTCCACTAGTTCCATAGAGCGCCCCAAGGAGACTCCATGACCACCACCGGTTTGCTGCCGTCCGATATTCCCCTGCACGAGCACCTGCGCGCCCATGCGCGGGCCACGCCCGACAAGGCGGCCTACCTTTGGTATGGCGCACGCATCACTTTTGCCGAGTTGGACCAGGCCAGCGACGCCTTTGCCACCCGGCTCCACGCGTTGGGTGTTCGCAAGGGCGACCCGGTGGCGCTGTTCATGAACAACTGCCCGCAGTATGTGATGGCGCATTACGGCATCCAGAAGCTGGGCGCTATCGTCTGCCCTTGCGGCCCGCTCAACAAAGAGCATGAGCTGGAGTACCAGCTCTCCGACCTGCAGGCGCGCGTGATCGTCGCCGCCGACAGCCTGCTTCCCATCGTCGAGAAGGTGCGGGAGCGCACCGGCCTGCAGCATGTGTTTGCCGTGCGCTATGGGGAACTGCTGCCGTCCACGCCGACGATCGATCTGCCTGCCGAGCTGCAAGCGTACGAGGCATCCGTGCTGCCCGAAAAGGTTGAAGACTTCCTGCAGGTGGCGCGCAGCGGTGGCACGCCGCCGCCAGTCACCATCGACCTTGACAACGACGTGGCCTTGATGACCTACACATCGGGCACGACCGGCCTGCCCAAGGGGCCATGCTCACTTTCCGAAACGCCCTCTACAAGACCGCCGTGTCGGTCAGCACCAAGCATGTCACGGCGGACGACGTGCTGCTGGCGATTGCGCCGCTGTACCACATTGCGGGCATGCTGATGGGGGTGAACATCCCGATCCTGTCGGGCGCCACGACGGTGCTGCTGCATCGCTTCGACCCTGTGGCCGTGCTGCAGGCCATCGACCGCCACAAGGTCACATGGTGGTACAGCATTGCCCCGATGAACGTGGCCGTGATGGCGGTGCCGGATGCCGCGCGCTACGACCGCAGCAGCCTGCGCCAGAACTCTGTCACCAGCTTTGGCATCACCTTCACCGAGGCATTGGCCCAAGAATGGGAGGCGTTTGCGCCCAACTGCCGCGCCATGGAAGCCGCCTACGGTCTGAGCGAAACCCACACCATGGATACCTACATGCCGGACGACACCATTCGCTGGGGCACGCACGGCATCGCGGTGGACGGCAACGAAATCCGCATCCTGAACCCGGACACCGGAGAAGCACTTCCCGCCGGCGAGGTCGGCGAAATCGTGATGCGCAGTGCCGGCGTGTTCAAAGGCTATTGGAACAAGCCCGAAGCCACGGCCCAGACCTTGCGCGGCGGCTGGGTCCATACCGGCGACATGGGCCGCATGGACGCAGACGGCTACCTCACCTTTATCGGCCGGTTCAAGGAAATGATCAAGGTCTCCGGCTACAGCGTGTTCCCGGAAGAGGTGGAGGGCATCCTCATCAAGCACCCAGCCGTGGCAGCGGCAGCTGTCATCGGCAAGCCCGACGCCGACAAGGGCGAAGTGGTGATGGCCTTCGTGGTGCCCAAGGCAGGGCAGCACCCGGACGCTGCCGAATTGCTGGCCTGGTCGCGCGACAACATGGCCAGCTACAAGGCGCCGCGCGACATCCGCTTTATTGACGCCCTGCCGGCCACCGGCGCCGGCAAGCTGCTGCGCCGTTTGCTCAAAGAAAGCATCTGAATGTTCAAAAAAGTGCTGGTCGCCAATCGCGGCGAGATTGCCCTGCGCCTGGTGCGCGCGCTGTACGACCTCAACGTGCCAAGCGTGGCCGTGTTTGCGCAGGACGATGAAGAGGCGCCGCATGTGCGCGCCGCCGATGAGGCCGTGGCGCTTGATGCCACGGGCCCTGGCGCTTATCTCGACGGCGCGCGGCTGATTGCCATTGCGTGCCAGACCGGCTGCGACGCCGTGCACCCAGGCTACGGCTTCCTGAGCGAGCGCGCCGACTTCGCGCGCGCCTGCGCCGAGGCGGGCCTGAC
>JBATPF010000310.1:0-7025 GCA_049291355.1 Giesbergeria sp. | reverse complement strand
CAAGGCACGAATGGCGCTGCCCGCAGCCAAATGCTCACGCGCCACCTGCACCGGCGCCGCGCAAAAGCGGTTTTGGGTGAAGACGCTGGCCACCGCCGCACCTTCATCGAGCAGGAAGACGGTGAGGTCTTTGCGCCCCGGCTTCTTGATACCCGCTTCAGCGGTGCCGATGCGGATACCGGCAATGGGGCGAAGGTCAGACGCGTTGGGAGCAGAGAGATTCACAGGCATGGTGGTCCTCGAAAAATGCAAATCTGGGCAGAGCCCCATGAACTAGCACGGTCCCAGGCCAGCGGACACCGCGCAAGGGCCTGGGCCGGCCGCGCCGCCCGCCGCGCCGGTGTCGTCCCCCTTGCGCAGCGCAGCTGCAAAAGAAGGGGCTGAGGGCCTCGGCTCCAAGCCTGCCTGCGCAGGCTTGGAAGGCCCCGAAGAGCGGCCACCTCTGGCGGCTGTTCGGAGCATGAAGCGGCTCAGGGGGATGTCACGCTAATTTCCCGTGGCACTGCTTGTATTTCTTGCCGCTGCCGCAAGGGCAAGGGTCGTTGCGCCCCACACGACCGCCAGCCGCCACCTTTTGCTGCACACGCAGGGTGCGCTCGTCTACGGTGGTTTCGGCGTCGCCGCTCTCGTTCGGGGCGCTGTAGGTCACGTTGGCGATGTTTTCGGCGCGCTGTTCCATGTCTTCGGCAGCAGCGTCGAGCTGGGTGGGCGACTGGATCTGCACCGTCATCAGCACCTTGCTGACTTCGTTCTTCACCATGTCGATCAACTGGCGGAACAGTTCGAAGGCTTCGCGCTTGTATTCCTGCTTGGGCTGCTTTTGCGCATAGCCGCGCAGATGGATGCCCTGGCGCAAATAGTCCAGCGAACTCAGGTGGTCGCGCCAGTTCGAGTCGAAAGTCTGCAGCAGCACCACGCGTTCGAACTGGGTGAAGTTTTCGCTGCCCACCGCCTCCAGCTTGGCCCCGAAAGCTTCGTTGGCCGCTGCAAGCACGCGCTCAAGGATGTCCTCATCGGTCATTGAGCTCGAACCTTCGACCTCCTTCTGGAGATCCAAGTCCAACTGCCAATCCTCTCGCAGCGCTTTCTCCAGTGCGGGCAGGTTCCATTGCTCTTCCACGGATTCTGCCGGCACATGGGCCCGCACCAAGTCCGAGAAGCAGTCTTCACGCATGGCGCCGACGACGTCGTCCAGGGCGCTGGCATCAAGAATCTCGTTGCGCTGCTGGTAGATCACCTTGCGCTGGTCGTTGGCGACGTCGTCGTATTCGAGCAGCTGTTTGCGCATGTCGAAGTTGCGCGCCTCTACCTTGCGCTGGGCCGATTCGATGCTGCGCGTGACGATGCCTGCCTCGATGGCTTCGCCGTCCGGCATCTTGAGCCGGTCCATGATGGCCTTGACGCGGTCGCCTGCAAAAATGCGCATCAGCGCGTCGTCCAGGCTCAAATAGAAGCGCGACGAACCCGGATCGCCCTGTCGGCCCGAGCGGCCGCGCAGCTGGTTATCGATGCGACGCGACTCGTGGCGTTCGGTGGCAATGATGCGCAGGCCTCCCAGCTCCTTCACGCGCTCGTGCTCCACCGCCCATTCGGCCCGCAGTTGCACGATGCGCGCCTGCTTGGCCGCAGCATCCAGCGACTCGTCGGCCTCCACGGCAGCGACGTCTTTCTCTACATTGCCCCCAAGCACGATGTCGGTACCGCGCCCCGCCATGTTGGTGGCAATGGTGACCATGCCGGCGCGCCCAGCCTGGGCCACGATGTCGGCTTCCCGCGCGTGCTGCTTGGCGTTGAGCACCTGGTGGGGCAAGCCCACCTTGTTGAGCATTTCATCGATGATTTCAGAGTTCTCGATCGAGGTGGTGCCCACCAGCACCGGCTGGCCCCGCTCGTGGCATTCACGGATATCGGTGATCGCAGCCTCGTATTTTTCGCGCGTGGTCTTGTACACGCGGTCGAGCTGGTCTTCGCGCCGACTGGGCCGGTTGGGCGGAATGACCATGGTTTCCAGGCCGTAGATTTCCTGGAATTCGTAGGCTTCGGTATCGGCCGTACCGGTCATCCCGGCCAGCTTGTTGTACAGGCGGAAGTAGTTCTGGAACGTGATGGAGGCCAGCGTCTGGTTTTCGGCCTGAATCTCCACCCCTTCCTTGGCTTCCACGGCCTGGTGCAGACCTTCGCTCCAGCGTCGGCCTGCCATCAGGCGGCCGGTGAATTCGTCAACGATGACGATCTCGCCGTTTTGCACCACGTAATGCTGGTCGCGGTTGTACAAATGGTTGGCACGCAGCGCAGCGTACAAATGGTGCATCAGCGTGATGTTGGCCGGATCGTAGAGCGACGCGCCTTCAGCAATCAGGCCCTGGTCGGCCAGCACGCGCTCGGCCGTCTCGTGGCCCTGCTCGGTCAGGAAGACTTGGTGCGTTTTTTCGTCCACCGTGAAGTCGCCCGGCTTGATCACGCCCTCACCGGTGCGCGGGTCGGCCTCCCCCTCTTGGCGCACCATCAGCGGCACCACCTTGTTCATGGCGATGTACATCGCCGTGTGGTCTTCGGCCTGACCACTGATGATGAGCGGCGTGCGTGCCTCATCAATCAGGATCGAATCGACTTCGTCAACGATGGCGTAGTTGAGCCCGCGCTGCACCCGGTCACTCGCCTCGTAGACCATGTTGTCACGCAGGTAGTCAAAGCCATATTCGTTGTTCGTTCCGTACGTGATGTCGGAGCGGTAGGCGGCCTGCTTTTCCTCGCGCGGCATGTTGGGCAGGTTGATGCCTACGCTCAAGCCGAGGAAGTTGTAGAGGCGCGCCATCCACTGCGCGTCGCGGTTGGCAAGGTAGTCGTTGACCGTCACCACGTGCGCGCCGTTGCCGGCAAGCGCATTGAGGTACACGGGCAGGGTCGCCGTAAGCGTCTTGCCCTCGCCGGTTCGCATCTCGGCAATCTTGCCAAAATGCAGCGCAATGCCGCCGACCAGCTGCACGTCGAAGTGCCGCATCTTCATCACGCGCTTGGAGCCTTCGCGCACCACGGCAAAGGCCTCGGGCAACAGCGTATCGAGATGCTCGCCGCCTGCAACGCGGGCCTTGAACTCGTCTGTTTTGGCGCGAAGCGCCTCGTCGCTCAGCGCTTCGTAGGTGGGCTCGAGTTCATTGATGCGTGCCACCGTCTTGCGGTATTGCTTGAGCAGGCGGTCATTGCGGCTGCCGAAAATTTTGGTGAGGAAGTTGGTGGCCATGCAGACATGGATTCGTCGCGGCACCTGAAAGTGCGCGAAAAATCCGCGATCCCTGTGAATAAGTAGGTCAGATGAGGCCGGATTCGGGGAGTGCAAGCAATCAAGCATGCCCTCAGCGCTCGGGCTCGAAAAAAGCGATTTTACCTGCGCGCCACCGCACCGGCTGCGGCCGCGCCGAGCGAAGGGCCGGCGCGTGCGCCCTAGGTCCGGGTGGCGGCATCGCCGACGGCCAAAAATTTCCTTGGATCTTGCAACACGCCCTGGACCCAGACCTCGAAATGCAGGTGCGGCCCCGTCGACCGGCCTGTGGTTCCCACCTCAGCGATCTTCTGTCCGCGGCGGACCAGGTCTCCCCGCCGCACCAACACCTTGGACGCGTGTGCATAGCGTGTGACTACCTGGTTGCCGTGATCAATCTCCACCATGTTGCCGTAGGCGGGGTGGAATTCCTGAGTCACCACGACGCCGCCCGCCGCCGCGAGAATGTCGGAGCCCTGCGCCGTCGCGAAATCCAGCCCGGTGTGCAGCGCCGAACTGCCGGTGACGGGGTCGATGCGCCAGCCAAACCCCGAGCCGACCACATTGCCCGGCACGGGTTCCTGCGTGGGAATCATGTGTTTGGCCAGGTGCTGGTCCATGAGGCGCGACTCCATCACCGTCATCAAATCCGCTCGCTGACCGCTCAGCTGCTCCAGATCATCGAGCGTGCGCTGCAAGTCTTCCAGGCTGAGCGGCCGGCTTGCCACCAGCACCCCGCCCCGACCCGGCGCCGCACCGGACTTGCCGCTGCCATTGGTCGGCAGCGCAACACCTGCCAAACCCGAAATGCGGTCACTCAGCGATTCGAGTTGCACCATGCGTGCCTGCATCTCCCCCACCTTGCGGGCCATCGCGTCGATGTTTTGGCGCAGAAAGCGTTCGCGCTGTGCCGTGTCGTCCCGCGCCACCAAGCGCACCAGATCGCTGACCACGGGCCAGCCTTCGCGGGCTCCCTTGAGGAAAACCAGGTGATAAAGGCCAGCGGCCATGCACATCAAGACCAGGGCCAAGCCCAGCGCGGAAAGCAGCAGGCGCGGCCCGGAGAGCGTAATGGACCGGCTTCGCGCAAGACGCGCGTCCATGATAATTAGCTGCATTGACCACCTTTCCGCTTGGACCCCGCCCATTGATGCACCGCCGCAACCATGCCGTGACCCTTCAGCAAGCCGCCGATGAGGCGCCCATGCTGGCTCAGCTGTCGGCCCTGGTGCAGGACTCGAGCGCGCGACTGCGCGCCATCGAGCCTTTGATTCCTGCTGCGCTGCGCACATCGGTGCGTGCGGGCCCGATTGATGGGACCCATTGGTGCATTCTGGTCAAGGGCAGCTCGGCCGCAGCCAAATTGCGCCAGCTTCAACCCGCCCTGGAAGCCCACCTGCGCAGCAAGGGGTGGGAGGTTAGCGCGATTCGCATCAAAATTCAAACATAGACTGCGCTGACGGCATGCCTTGGCCAGCCGCGCGCTGTCAGCGGCTGCGCAGCGCCCGGCTCAGCAGCAGCACGGGCACCAGCCCGACCAGCACCAGGGCAAGCGAGGGAAGCGCTGCTTCGCCCAGCCGCTCGTCGCGCGCAAGCTGGTACGCCACCACCGCCAGGGTATCGCTGTTGAAGGGCCGCAAAACCATGGTGGCGGGCAGTTCCTTCATCACATCGACAAATACCAGCAGGGCCCCGGCCGCTGCGGCGCGCCGAAGCAGCGGCCAGTGCAGTTCGCTCGCAACGCGCATGCTGCCCGCTCCCAGCAGGCGCGCGCTCTCGTCCAGGCTGGTGGGAATGCGCGCGTAGCCGCTCTCCACGCTTTGAAGGGCCACAGCGGAAAACCGCACCAGATAGGCCCAGACGATGCCCAGTGCCGTGGTGGTCACCAAGGCCCCGACCCCGAGGTGGGGGAACTGCTGCTGCAACCAGCCGACCGGCAGGAGCACGCCGACCACGATCACCGCCCCCGGCACCGCATAGCCTGCGCCCACCAAGCGCACCACAGCGCGCACAGGGCCGTGCGGGGCACGACGCAGTCCAAACCCCAGCGCCAAGGCCCCGGCCAGCGCCAGGGCCGACGTGATGCCGCCGAGCCGCACGCTGTTCCATGCCCATTCCAGAAATCGCTGCCAGGGGAGTACCGACCAATCGGCAGCCAGAGGACGCAGCATGAAGGCCACTGGCGCTACAAAGCCGAGGAAGACCGGCACGACGCAGACGGCGCACGCCAGCACCGCTGGCCAGCCAGTCAATGCCTTGGGCAACGAAACCGCCGCGCCCCCCGCGCCGCGCGCGCTGAAACGCAAGCGACTCTGCGACCGCCGCTCCAGCCACAACAAAAGCAGCACCAGGGCGAGCAGCATGGTGGACAACTGCGCCGCCACGCGGCCATCGTCCATCGCCAGCCAGGCCTTGATGATGGCGGTGCTGAAGGTCTGAATGCCGAAATAGCTGGTCACGCCAAAATCGGCCAGGGTTTCCATCAATGCCAGCGCAACACCCGCAGCCACAGCCGGTCGCGCGAGCGGCAGTGCCACTGCAGCAATCCGGCGGGCCAGCGGCGCGCCCAGCATGCGCGCTGCCTCCATCAGGTGCGCTATGCGTTCTGCCAGCGCTGCACGTGCCAGCAGGTACACGTAGGGGTAAAGAGACACCACGAAGACCAGTACAGCGCCGCCCAGGCTGCGCACCTCGGGCAAAAGGCGGCCCTCCAGGCCAAACGCCGCGCGCGCCCAGGTCTGCAGCGGGCCGCTGAACTGTAGAAAATCGGTATACGCATAGGCCGTCACGTAGGCCGGCATGGCCAGCGGCAACAGCAACAACCACTCAAAGCTGCGACGCCCGGGAAAATCAAACAGGGTCACCGCCACGGCAGCGGCTGTGCCAAGCAGCGCAGCGCCCACACCCACACCAATGGCCAGCCACAGCGTGGTCCACAGGTAGCCCGGCAGCACGGTCTGCGCCATGGCCTTGAGCACAGGCAGAGGCGCATCGGAATCGACGCCCGGCAACCAGGCACCGAGCAAGGCGAGCACAGGCAGGCACAGCACACCCGCCAAGGCGAACAAGGGGAAATGGCGCAAGGCCGTGCGGAGGGTGAGCAAGATGGGAATAAAAGGAGAGAACTGCCTGCGGAACGGGCCCCGTTCGACACCGTGGCAAGTAA
This sequence comes from Giesbergeria sp., assembly GCA_049291355.1. Taxonomy (GTDB): domain Bacteria; phylum Pseudomonadota; class Gammaproteobacteria; order Burkholderiales; family Burkholderiaceae_C; genus Simplicispira. Next base: position 600 of record JBATPF010000310.1, on the reverse strand, counting down.
ATGAGAATTTTACGCATTCGCAAACATAAAATACCTGCATGTATTTGACGCTCGCAAATCTGGATGTGCGCTATCCCGGTCAGGACCCGCCTGCGGTACGGGGGGTCAGCCTGGGCCTGCCAGCGGGGAGCATTGGCGTGTTGATCGGTCCATCAGGTTGCGGCAAGACCACGCTGCTGCGGGCAGTGGCCGGGTTGGCCCCCGTGGAGCGCGGCGAGGTGCAGCTGGGCGGAGCCTGTGTCAGCTGCCCCGGCCACAACGTGCCGCCTGAGGAGCGACGCATCGGCATGGTGTTTCAGGACTACGCCCTGTTCCCGCACCTCAGCGTGGGCCGCAACATCGCCTTTGGTCTGCATGGCATGGCGCAGAGGGCGCAGGCCGAGCGCATTTCCGAGGTGCTGGCACTTGTTGGGCTGCCGGGCAGCGGGGGCCGCTATCCCCACGAACTTTCGGGCGGTCAGCAGCAGCGCGTGGCCTTGGCACGGGCGCTCGCGCCGCGCCCCAAGCTGATGCTGCTGGACGAGCCCTTCTCCAACCTGGACGTGGAGCTGCGTGAGCGCCTGGCGCACGAAATGCGCGGCATTTTGAAGGCGGCCGGCG
>JBATPF010000309.1:0-3248 GCA_049291355.1 Giesbergeria sp. | reverse complement strand
GCCATGCCCTCCAGGCCCTGGCGCTCCAGCCAGGGCTGTAATTTCGACGAGGTTTTGAGCTTTTCCTGCAGCGCTTTCAGGGCTTCCATGCGCGCCGAGAGTTCTGCCAGGCGGGCGCTCTCGGCGTTCACCGCCTGCTGGCGCGTGCGGCGCTCGTCGTCCAGCAGGGGCACCGCGTCCTGCAGTTCGGCCAGGCGCGCGGCCTGGGTCTCAGCCACCTCGCGCGCTTCATCGAGCTGCGTCTGCAAGTTCTGCAAACGGGCTTCGTCGGGCGCTGCCAGGGCATTTTTGTCGCTGCGCAGGCGCTCAAATCGCTGCTCTTGCTGGCGCTTTTGTTCCTGCAGACTGCGTTGCTCGGCCGCCAGCACCTGAATTTGCTGCTGGACTTGCACCACGGCGGCGCGCTGGTCGTCGGCGCTGCGCTGGCTGGCGCGCAGGGCATCCTCGAAATCCGGCAATACAGCGGCCTGCTCTTCCACCTGGGCGGCCAGCATTTCGGCGCGCTCCTCGGCGTCCATGCCGGCGCCGGTCTGGTTTTCCAGCTCGGCTTGGGCCTCGCTGCTGCGGCCAGCCCATTCTTCGGCCTGCACCGCCAGCTGCACCAGTCGCTGCTCCACGCGCTGGCGCCCTTCGATGACGTAGCGGATCTCGGCTTCGAGCCGGCCCACTTCGGCCGTGGCTTCGTAGAGCTTGCCCTGGGCCTGGTTGACCTGGTCCCCGGCGGCGTAGTGGGCCTGGCGGATGGTTTCAAGTTCGGACTCGACATGGCGCAGGTCGGCGGTGCGCGATTCAAGGTCGTTCAAGGCCTGCAGGCCGTCGAGCCGCACCCGCTCCTGCTCGGCCTCGGCGTCGGCGCGCTTCAAAAACCACTGCTGCTGCTGGCGCAACTGGGCCTGGGCGCTCAGGGATTTGTAGCGCTGGGCCACCTCGGCCTGCTTTTCCAGGCGCTCCAGGTTGCCGCCCAGCTCGCGCAGGATGTCTTCAACGCGCGTGAGGTTCTCGCGCGTGTCGTGCAAGCGGTTTTCGGTTTCGCGCCGGCGCTCCTTGTATTTGGAGACGCCCGCCGCCTCTTCCAGGAACAGGCGCAGCTCTTCGGGACGGCTTTCAATGATGCGGCTGATCGTGCCCTGGCCAATGATGGCGTAGGCGCGCGGCCCCAGGCCCGTGCCCAGGAACACGTCCTGCACGTCGCGGCGGCGCACCGGCTGGTTGTTGATGTAGTAGCTGCTGGTGCCATCGCGGGTCAGCACGCGCTTGACGGCGATCTCGGCGTACTGGTTCCACTGGCCACCGGCGCGGTGGTCGTTGTTCTCGAACACCAACTCAACGCTGGCGCGACTGGCCTGTTTGCGCGTAGTGGTGCCGCTGAAGATCACGTCCTGCATGGATTCGCCGCGCAGTTCGCTGGCTTTCGATTCGCCCAGCACCCAGCGCACGGCGTCCATGATGTTGGACTTGCCGCAACCGTTCGGCCCCACCACGCCCACCAGTTGGCCTGGCAAGAGGAAGTTGGTGGGTTCGGCAAACGACTTGAAGCCGGAGAGTTTGATCGAATTGAGTCGCACGAATCGCTCGGTAGCGCAAACACCGGCTGGAGAGGCCCAGCAGGCAGTCAGGGCGTGGCGGAGCTGCTGTTTGCAAAGCCCGCGCTTACGCGGCCGCCATGTTACCCGAGCGCCGAGCGCCGTTTCGGGGCGCGCTGCATTTGTAAGCAGGCGAAAATTTGTCCCGATTGGCTTTACGTATGACCGAGCCGGAGGGCCCTCATGTAAGACTTGTCTTACGCACTCACCGTCCTTCAACCATCGTGAACACCCTCCTTCCCACATCTCCGCCCAGCGCGCCGCCCTCTGCTCAGCCTGCCCCTGAATCCTTGCCGGTTTCCGGCGCCAAGATCGGAGCCCTGGCCGGTGTGCTTTCTCTGGCAGCTTGTGGTGGGGGCAGCGATGCCGGCGCCGGCCCTGAGCCGTCACCAGGCGGCCCCGATTCCGGCAGCGGCAGTCCCACGCTTCCTGCCACCCGCAGCGCAGAAGAGACGGCTCTGTTTCTGGGACAGGCCTCCCTGGGCGCCGGGCGCGCGGAAGTTGCGTCGCTCTCTGGCAGGCGGCTGGAAGACTGGCTGGACGAGCAGTTCGGGGCGCCGCCCACGTCCAGCCATGTGGATTGGTTGTATGCCAACGGCTACAGCGCCGAGACCTTCCGCTACAGCCAGCGCGGCCTGGACAACACCGTCTGGCGCGCCTTGATTGGCGGCGGCGACACACTGCGCCAGCGCGTGGTGTTGGCTTTGTCGGAAATCTGTGTGGTGTCGGTGCTGGGAGTGGACAGCGCCTGGCGGCAGTTCGGCCTGGCGCGCTACCTCGACATCCTGCAAACGAACGCCTTCGGCAACTACCGCCAGTTGCTTGAAGACCTCACGCTCAGCCCCGCCATGGGCTACTTCCTGACTTACCGGGGCAACGCCAAGGCGAATCCCAAGACCGGGAGCCAGCCCGATGAAAACTACGCCCGCGAGCTGATGCAGCTGTTCACCATTGGCCTGGTGCAGCTCAACCCCGATGGTTCGCCCGTGCTGCGCGGCGGCGTTCCTGTGGAAACCTACCGGGCCGAAGACGTAAGCGGCCTGGCCCGCGTCTTCACCGGCTGGGACCTCGATGCCACGGGCCTCGCCAAACCCTACTCGCCGGAGAGCATGGTGCGGCCGATGGCGCAAGTCGCCTCGCGCTACGAAACAGGCGCCAAGCAGTTCCTGGGCACGACGATTTCCGACGGCAGCGATGCACGCAGCGCGCTGCGCACCGCACTCGATACCTTGTTCCAGCACCCCAATGTGCCGCCGTTTGTGAGCCGCCAGTTGATTCAGCGCTTCGTCACCAGCAATCCGAGCAGCGCCTACGTGCGCCGGGTGGCTGCGATTTTTGCCAACAACGGCAAAGGCGTGCGCGGGGATCTGCGCGCCGTGGTGCGCGCCATCCTCCTCGATCCGGCCGCACGCGACCCGGCGCGCCTGCAAGACCCGACCTGGGGAAAACTGCGCGAGCCGGTACAACGGTTCGTGCATTGGGCGCGTGCCTTTGGCGCCAGTTCCACGGCCGGCGCCTGGGACATTGGCGACCTGTCGGACCCTGGCTCGCGCCTGGGCCAAAGCCCGCTGCGCTCGCCTTCGGTGTTCAACTTCTTCCGGCCGGGCTACGTACCGCCGAACACAGCACTCGCCTCGCACGGCCTGGTGGCGCCCGAATTTCAGA
>JBATPF010000308.1:0-11082 GCA_049291355.1 Giesbergeria sp. | reverse complement strand
CGCTGGTGCTGCACACACTGGCAGCTTTTGCCGGGGTTGAGCGCTTGCGCAGCACGCTGGTGGCCGTTGCGCCGGGCGACGTATTTTTCGACCACCACCCGGGCACTGGCTATTTCGCCGTCGCTTGCGGCGGTCCAAGCCGGGCCGACACCGTGCGCGGCGGCCTGCGTGCACTGGCCGAGCGCGGTGCACAGGAGCGCGACTGGGTGCTGGTGCACGACGCAGCGCGTTGTCTGGTGAGCACCGAGCAGATCAATGCCTTGATCGATGCGTGCGTGGGCGACCAGGTGGGCGGCCTGCTGGCGCACAAGCTGGCCGATACGCTCAAGACCGCAAGTGCCGGGCCGGGCGGCATCCGGGTGGTCTCAACGGTGGATCGGGGCGACAAATGGCTGGCACAGACACCGCAGATGTTCCGCTTGGGGCAGCTCGCCAAGGCGCTGGAGCAATTTGGCTCAATAGCCACCGATGAGGCCAGCGCCATCGAGGCCACGGGAGAGCACCCCAAGCTGGTGCCTGGCAGCGCGCTTAACTTCAAGGTCACTTTCCCTGAGGATTTCGCCTTGGCCGAAGCTGTACTCGCGCAGCGTATGCACGCAGGCACCTTGGCCCGATTTGGCGGCATGCAGGGGCAAAGCGCTGCAGACGGCGATGCGGCGAGGAGCACCCCATGAGCATGAATATGCGCATTGGCGAGGGCTGGGATGTGCATGCCCTGGTGCCGGGACGCGCACTGGTCATTGGCGGCGTCACCATTGAACACCCGCTCGGCCTGCTGGGGCATTCGGATGCCGACGTGCTGCTGCATGCGATTACCGATGCCATTCTTGGCGCTGCGGCGCTGGGCGATATCGGTACGCATTTTCCCGACACCGATCCCACCTTCGGCGGCGCCGATTCGGGGCGCTTGTTGGCCGAGGCGGCGCGGCGGGTGCGGGCCGCCGGCTACGAGCTGGGCAACATCGACTGCACGGTGATAGCGCAAGCCCCGCGCCTGGCGCCGCACCGGGATGCCATGCGCGAACGCATTGCGCTCGCCCTGGGCGTATCGGTGGGTCAGGTGAACGTCAAGGCAAAGACAGCCGAGCGCCTTGGGCCGGTAGGGCAGTGCCTGGCGATCGAAGCGCGCGCGGTGGCGCTTGTTTTCAGCTCTTCGTAGCCCGCGGCGGAAGTTTGCGCTTGACCAGCGGCCGCTGCAGCCGCTGCTGTGCTTCGGTTCCCTCTGCAGTACTTGCGCGCTGCAGTTGAACGTGGGCCACCAGGCCACCGGATGCCGCATTGGCCAGCGCGAAGATGCCTCCCATGCGCTGAATGGTCTTGTCGACGATCGACAGCCCCAGGCCGGCCCCTGCGGCTGCGGTACGCGCCGAGTCGCCACGAAAAAAGGGTTTGGTCAGGTTCGCTAACTGCTCGGGCGGAACGCCCGATCCATGGTCGCGTACCTTGAGAAGCACCCACTGCTCGCGGCCTTTGGCGACAATTTCTACGCGAGCGACTTCGGTTTCCGCCGTTTTTCCGTAGCGGCGCGCATTTTCCAGCAGGTTTGACAGGATGCGTGCAAGCTCCACTTCGTCCGCCAGTACGTTGAGGTCTTCAGGGACATCCATGGTGATCTGCAGTTCCCTGTGGTCCTGCACGGCGTACACACAGGAGGCCACCACGCCACGCAGATTCACAGGCGTCAGCGTGACATGGTCGGGGCGCGCGTAGTCGAGAAACTTGTCGATGGTGGCATCGAGCTGGACGATGTCCGCCACCATGTGTTCGCGCGCAATTTCGTCGGACACGCTCATTTCCGTCTCCAGTCGCAAGCGTGCCAGGGGCGTGCGCAGATCGTGCGAAATGCCGGCGAGCATGACCGCGCGGTCCTGCTCCAGCTTGGCAAGCTTTTGTGCCATGCGGTTGAAGCCGATGTTCACCTCGCGAATCTCGCTGGTCACCGCCTCTTCGTCGAGTCGGCTGGCAGCAAAGTCGCCGTCGCGCACGCGATTGGCCGCGAACGACAGGCGCTTGAGCGGCTGGTTGATCAGCCGGGCAATCGCCGCTGCCCCGGCGAGCGACAGGACGCCGGCGGTCACCAGCCAGATCAGCCAGGTGCGCCCACCCGCCGGTGTGAAGCGCGAGCGATCCATCAATAGCCAGTTGGCATCGCCATTGATGGTGAAACCCACCCACAGGCCCTTTTCTCCGTTGACGCTTTGCGCCACGATGGCGCCCTGGCCCAGTCTGCGCGTCAGCTCCTCCGTGAGGCGCAAACCAAGGTCGGTGTTGTCCAGCAGCTCAAACCGGTCGCCTGGCTCGCGTGGCAGGATGCGCACGCCCTCCTGGTCGGCCATGGTCTTGATGAGCGAGACGCGTGCAATCGCATCGGCATGCACCAGGGCGGCGCGGCTCAAATTCACAAGGGATGCGATCTGCTGGGCGGTATGCAGGGTGCGCGGCTCGAATTCGAGCGCGCGCAAGGTTTGCAGCCACGCCAGGATGCTGCCGAACAGCAACACACTGAGCAAAAAGAAGGTGCGCCAGAAGAGGTTCAGTTCGACGCGCTTGCGCGGCGCGGCGGCATCCTGCGCCTCCAGTGGCGCAGGGTTCGTGACTTCCGTGTCAGCAGTGTGGGGCATGGGCAGTATCGGTACGGCCGGGGACGAAGGCAGCGGCGCTGGCGTCGCAGGCCAGGCGGCTTTCAGCCTGCACCATCGGGCACGAAAACGTAGCCCACACCCCAGACCGTCTGGATGTAGCGTGGGGCTGCCGCGTCTTCTTCAATCAGCTTGCGCAGGCGCGAGACCTGCACGTCCAAGCTGCGGTCAAAGGGCTCGAACTCGCGGCCGCGCGCCAGCAGGGCCAGTTTTTCGCGCGAAAGCGGCTGGCGCGGGTGCCGCACCAAAGCCTTGAGCATGGCGAATTCGCCTGTGGTCAGCGGCAGCTCTTCCCCATTCTTCTGCAAAGCCCGTGTGCCCAGATCAAAGGTGAAAGGCCCAAAGCTGACGGTCTCGTTGTCGCCTGACGGCGCCCCGGGCGCCTCTTGCGCGGGTCGGCGGCGCAGCACAGCGTGGATGCGGGCCAGCAGCTCGCGCGGGTTGAAGGGCTTGCCCAGATAGTCGTCGGCCCCCACTTCCAGGCCGACGATGCGGTCAACGTCTTCCCCCTTGGCGGTCAGCATGATGATGGGTGTGCGCTCGTTGGCGGCGCGCAGCCGACGGCAGATCGACAGGCCGTCTTCGCCCGGCATCATCAGATCGAGCACGATCAAATCGACGGTGTCGCGCAGCAAGATGCGGTTCAGCGCCTTGCCGTCTTCGGCCAAGACAACTTCAAACCCCTCCTGGGTGAGATAGCGGCGCAGCAGGTCGCGGATGCGTGCATCGTCATCCACCACCAGCACCTTGTCGGTGCGTGCAGCGTTGGTTGTGGCCATGGTGACTCCTCGGTCCAATTTGTAACAACGGCCATTGTTACCAATTTGACGCCTTAAAACCGACAGCTTGGCCAAGGCATGACCTTCGGTTACATGTTTTTCCCTCAGCGCACAGTTCGCTCGGCATGCGCCGGTCATTGGCGATGTCGGCTGACAAGGGAAGGGCATCGGGGTGCGCTAAGGTGCATGCCCCTTTTCACTCCTTCCGTGCGTTCGCACGCCTGCCCATGAAATCCACCCGCTCCTTGATCGCTTGCGCCACGCTTCTTCTTGCTGTCTCCACAGCGGCGCAGGCGCAGTCCAGCCTCCCGCCGGCGCCCCAGAACGTGGTGCAGCTCGAGGCCAGCGGCACGGTGGAGGTGCAGCAGGACGTGCTGGTGCTCACCCTGGGCACTGTCAAGGAAGGCAAGGATGCCGCGCTCGTCCAAACCCAGTTGCGCCAGGCGCTGGACGCCGCTTTGCAGGAAGCGCGCCGCAGCGCCGAACCGCAAAAGATGGAGGTGCGCACGGGCAATTTTTCGCTCTCGCCGCGCTATGGGCAGAACCAGCAGATCACCGGGTGGCAGGGCAGCGCCGAATTGGTGTTGGAGGGGCGCGACTTTCCCCGCATCACCGGCGCCGCGGCGCGCGTGATCAGCATGACGGTGAGTCGCGTGGCCTTCGACCTGAGCCGCGAGCAGCGCGAGACGGTCGAGCGGGACGCACAACAGCAAGCGATTGCGCGCTTCAAGGCGCAGGCTGCACAACTGAGCGCCGGTTTCGGTTTTGGCGGCTACGGCCTGCGCGAAGTGGCCGTGCACAGCAACAGCTCGGCGCCGGGCCCACGTCCGCGCATGATGGCGATGGAGGCGCGCAGCGCCAGCGTTTCGTCCGATGCGCCGCTGCCCGTGGAGGCTGGCAAGGCCAGCGTGACGGTGACTGTCTCGGGCAGCGTGCAGATGCGCTGAAGTTTTGATAAAAATCAGGCTCTAGCGCTTACCCTATAAGCGCTGACAGCTCTTATTTTGACAGTGAGATCTGCCGCAGAAACCTATTGCGCCGCCCAGCCGCCATCCATGTTCCAGGCCACGCCGCGGACATTGTTGGCCGCAGGGGAGCAAAAGAACAGCGCCAATTCGGCCAGTTCTTCGGGGGTGGTGAACTGCATCGACGGTTCTTTCTCGCCCAGCAGCAGCTTCTTGGCGTCTTCGTTCGACAAGCCGTGCTCGGCCGCCTTGGCGTCTACCTGCTTTTGCACCAGCGGCGTCAGCACCCAGCCGGGGCAAATGGCGTTGCAGGTGACACCGGTGGCGGCCGTCTCCAGCGCCGTGACCTTGGTAAGGCCGACGATGCCGTGCTTGGCCGCCACATAGGCCGATTTTTGTGCAGACGCCACCAGGCCATGGACCGAGGCGAGGTTGATGATGCGGCCCCAGTTGGCCGCTTTCATCGCTGGCAGCGCCAGGCGCGTGGTGTGGAAGGCGCTGGTGAGGTTGATGGCAATGATGGCGTCCCAGCGCTCGACCGGGAAGTCTTCAATGTTCGCCACATGCTGGATGCCGGCGTTGTTCACCAGAATGTCCACAGCGCCAAGTTCGCGCTGGCAGGTGGCCATCATGTCTTCGATATCGGCCGGGCGCGACATATCGGCCCCGTGGTAGGCCACCCGTGCGCCTGCCGCTGCGCCAGCGGCCAGCACGTCGGCGCGTGCACCTTCGCTGTCGCCAAAACCGTTGAGCATGACGTGGGCGCCATTGCGAGCCATCGCTTTGGCGATGCCCAGGCCGATCCCACTGGTGGAGCCGGTGACGAGCGCTGTCTTTCCTTTGAGCATGGGGTTTTCTCCGAATGATTTACGATGCAACGCAGCAATTATTGTGCGAACTGACGCAGGCCACCTCCATGATTGAACCTAGGCTGAACTACGTATCCTGTGCCGGCGCCGCAGCAGGCACGGTGGAGGACAGCCATCGCATGGCGTACTGGGAATGGAATGCCACGGGCGACCCGCAGCACCCGCATGTGGTGGTCTGTGTGCACGGCCTCTCGCGCCAGGGGCGCGATTTCGACACCTTGGCGCGCGCGCTGGCCCCGTATGCCCGCGTGGTCTGCCCGGACGTGGTGGGGCGCGGCGAGAGCGACTGGCTCGCCGACCCCATGCATTACGAGGTGCAGCGCTATGCAGGCGACATGCTGGCCATGCTCCAGCAACTGCACCAGCAAGCGCCCATCCACTCGCTTGATTGGGTCGGGACCAGCATGGGCGGCCTGATTGGCATGGTGGTGTCCAGCCTGCCACCCGGCGTGTTGCCCGTGCCGGTACGCCGCCTGGTGCTCAACGACGTCGGGCCCGCCATTGAGTGGTCGGCGCTTGAGCGCATTGGTGAGTACCTGGGCGCGCCGCTGCGCTTTGATTCGCCCGAGCAGGCGGCTGCGCAGCTGTGGGCCATGTCCTCCAGCTTCGGTCCGCACACGCCTGAGCAGTGGATGGCGCTCACGCGCCCCATGCTGCGCAAAACCCCGGAAGGGCAGTACCGTCTGCATTACGACCCGGCCATCGCGCAGCCCTTTGGCGCTTTGACACGTGAGGCTGCCGAAAAGGGCGAAGCGCTGCTGTGGCAGCTCTATGGCGCCATCGGTGCGCAGACCCTGGTGCTGCGAGGTGCACAGTCCGATCTGCTCTCTGTTGCCACGGTGCAGGCCATGGCTATGCGCGGTCCGAAGGCACGCTGCGCGGAGTTCGCTGGCGTCGGGCATGCGCCGACCTTGGTGGCTGCCGATCAGGTGGAAGCGGTCCGCCAGTTTTTGCTGGCGCCGCAGCAGCAAGGCAGTGCATGAAAAATACGGTTGCTGCTGCGCTGCGGGACGCGTCTGGCGAGGCCACGGTTCCGGTGCTGGTCGCCGCCACCGCCGGTGCGGTGCCTGAGCAGGTGAACGCGCTGGCCCGGGCCCGTGTGTTTGCCGAGCCGCTGATCGGAGGCGAATTTTTGGGGACCGGTGAAAACGCGCTGGAACATGCCGACGCGGTGGCCGCCATCCTCAGAGGCATTGGCGGCTCCGAAGCGATGCAGGCGGCTGCCTACTTGGTCCACACCTGCCCGCACCTCAACCGCCCGCGCGAGGTCATCGCCAAGGCCTTTGGCGACAACTTTGCGACCTTGGCGGTGGAAACTACACAGCTCATGCATCTGCAGGAGCAGGCGCGCGAGGCGCGCGCACCCGACGATCCCGGCGAACAGACCGAAAGCGTGCGCAAGATGCTGCTGGCGTTTTCGCGCGACCTGCGCGTGGTAATGCTGCGTTTGGCTTCGCGCCTGCAGACGCTGCGCTTTTATGCCGTGAGCAAGCGTCCGGTGTCGCCCTCCATCGCGCACGAAGCGCTGCACGTATTTGCGCCCCTGGCCAACCGGCTGGGGATCTGGCAGTTCAAGTGGGAGCTGGAAGACCTGGCGTTCCGCTTTCTCGAACCCGAAACCTACAAGGAAGTGGCGCAGCTGCTGGACGAAAAGCGCATCGAACGCGAACTGTACGTGGAGCAGCTGCGCACCAGCGTCGAATCGGCCCTGCGCGCCCAAAGCATCAGCGCCACCGTGCAGGGCAGGCCCAAACACATCTACAGCATCGTCAAGAAGATGCGCGGCAAGTCGCTGGCTTTCGAGCAGTTGTTCGATTTGCGCGCGCTTCGCGTGGTCGTCCCCACGGTGAAGGATTGCTACCAGGCGCTCAGTTGGGTGCACAGCCATTTCACGCCGCAGGTGGAGGAATTCGACGACTACATCGCCAAACCCAAGCCCAACGGCTACCAATCGCTGCACACCATCGTGCGCGACGACTCTGGCAAGGCGATCGAGATTCAGATTCGCAGCCAAGCCATGCATGCGCATGCCGAAAGCGGCGTGGCGGCGCACTGGGCCTACAAGGAAGCGGGCAGCAAGGGCTATGCGGGCGTGTCGGCCAGCAGCGAGTACGACGCCAAGATTGCCGTGCTGCGCCAGTTGCTTGCGTGGGAGCGCGACTTCTCTGGGGCACCGCAGCACCGCCATCTGTTTGATGACCGCATCTATGTGCTGACGCCGAATGCCGCCATCGTCGAATTGCCACAGGGTGCGACGCCGGTGGATTTTGCCTACGCCGTACACACCAGCGTGGGCCACCGCTGCCGCGGCGCACGCGTCGATGGCGCGATGGTGCCGCTCAACACCCCCTTGCAAAACGGCCAGACCGTGGAAGTCAGCACCGCCAAGGAGGGCGGCCCGTCGCGCGACTGGCTCAATGCGGACCTCGGCTATCTAACCAGCCACCGTGCACGCACCAAGGCCCGTGCCTGGTTCAACGCGCTGGCACAAAACGAGACCATTGCTCGCGGCCGCGAGGCCGTCGAGAAGCTGCTGCAGCGCGAAGGCAAGACTGCGATGCGGCTCGAAGAGCTTGCCAGCCAGCTGGGATTTCGCTCGGCCGACGCCTTGTTTGAGGTGGTGGGCAAGGACGAATTCTCGCTGCGCAATATCGAGGTGCTGCTGCGTCCTGCCGAGCCCGCGCCGACGCCTGACGACTACCTGCTGCTGAAAAAGGCGCGTGCGCCCGACAAAGCACCCAAGGGCGGTGTCCTGGTGGTCGGTATGGATTCGCTGATGACCCAGCTTGCCCGCTGCTGCAAGCCCGCGCCGCCGGACGACATCCGCGGCTTCGTCACGCGCGGCAAGGGTGTGAGCATTCATCGCGCTGATTGCCACAATTTCCGCGAACTGGCAGCTCGCAGCAGCGAGCGCGTGATTCCTGTCGAATGGGGGGCGCCTCGGCCAAGTGCGAACGTAGCGTTCTATCCCGTTGATGTGGCTGTCGAGGCCAGCGATCGCCATGGCTTGCTGCGCGATATCTCTGAAGTGTTTGCCAAGGAAAAAATGAACGTGATTGGCGTGCAGACCCAGAGCATCAAGGGCACGGCCTGGATGACGTTTACGTTGGAAGTGTCCGACGCAGCCCGCTTGTCCAAGGTGTTGTCCGTGGTGGCGCAGGTGGGCGGCGTGCATTCGGCGCGAAGGCGGTAAGGACATCCTAAAAACACCAGCCCAGCGGGCTGGGAGCGCTACTTTTTGCTGCTACAATTTCATCTTTCGAAGACACTCAGGCGCGTAGCTCAGCTGGTTAGAGCACCACCTTGACATGGTGGGGGTCGTTGGTTCGAGTCCAATCGCGCCTACCAAAAATGGTAGTGAAACAAAGGTCCGCAGACATGCGGGCCTTTTTTTTGCCTGATGCATTCGTTATGCGTGCGGCTGAAGGCTTGGTGTGCAATCTCAAGGCCCGCGTGACCAATGGCGGGTGGGCCGTGGCTTGATCTGGATGTCTACGGCCTTGAGTACCTCGGGGTGGCCGGTTTCCGGGTTGGTGTGGACGACATCCTCCAGTGCGATGCGACTCACATCGGAGTGTGTCTGGGTCTCCAGTTCATCGAGCACGGCGGCCACTTTCTTCTCGGCCTGGGTGACTTCCTTCGGTTCGGGCAGGGGCATATGCGGGCTCCATGGGGTTCGCTGGCACTCAGTGTGCAAGCCTTGCCGCGCATCGCCTGTCATCCAAAGCCCCTAGGCGCTGTGCGAACTTGACACCTTGCTCAGGGTATTCCTGCGCGTGGCCTGCCTGGTGGCTGCCTAGAATGTGTTGCAGTGCAATAGCGGGCCGGAGCCCTAAGGAATGTCTGAAATGCCCGATCAAAAAGCCGCCCCCGCCAGCAAAGCGGCGGCGCGTGTCATCAAGAAGTATCCCAACCGGCGCCTCTACGACACCAATACGTCAAGCTACATCACCCTCTCAGAAGTGAAGCAGTTGGTGATGGAGCGCCAGTCGGTGGTGGTGCGCGATGCGAAATCGGGCGATGACATCACGCGCAGCATCTTCCTGCAAATCATTCTCGAAGAAGAGGCGGGCGGGCGCCCCATGTTCACCGAGGCGGCGCTGGCCAACATCATCCGTTTCTACGGCCATGCCATGCAGGGCTTCATGGGCAGCTACCTGGAGAAAAACGTGCAGGCGTTTACCGACATTCAGGCCAAGCTGGCCGAGCAGGCGCACGGCATGACGCCCGAGGCCTGGGCGCAATTCATGGGCGGCCAGTCGCCTCTGGTGCCTGGCGTGATGGGCAGCTACGCCGAGCAGTCACGCACGTTGTTTTCTCAAATGCAGGAGCAGATGCAAAAGCAGACCGAGCAGATGCTGGGTGCCATGGGTTTGAAGCGCTGACGCGTATGTCCACCGCCGTTTTCTGGCGGTACAGGACAATACGGGGATGAACGACGTTGTTTCCCCACCCAAAATTCCCAAAATCGGCTTCGCCAGCTTGGGCTGCCCCAAGAATCTGACCGATTCCGAGCTGATCCTCACGCAACTGAGCGCCGAGGGCTACGAGACGTCCAAGACCTTCGAAGGCGCCGACTTGGTCATCGTCAATACCTGCGGCTTCATTGACGACGCGGTGCGCGAGAGCCTCAATACCATTGGCGACGCGCTGGCTGAAAACGGCAAGGTCATTGTCACGGGCTGTCTGGGCGCGCGCCAAGGCGAAAGCGGCGGCAACTATGTACAGCAGATGCACCCCAGCGTGCTCGCCGTGACCGGTGCGCACGCGACCCAGGAGGTGATGGATGCCGTGCACCGCAACCTGCCCAAGCCGCACGACCCCTTTGTGGATCTGGTTCCCGGCGCCTTTGGCGTGGCGGGCATCAAGCTCACGCCGCGGCACTACGCCTATCTGAAGATCAGCGAGGGTTGCAACCACCGCTGCACTTTTTGCATCATCCCTTCCATGCGGGGCGACCTGGTCTCGCGCCCAGTGGGCGACGTGCTGGCGGAGGCCAAAGCCCTGTTTGCCGGTGGCGTCAAAGAGCTGCTGATCATCAGCCAAGACACCTCGGCCTACGGCGTAGACGTGAAATACCGCACCGGCTTCTGGGACGGCCAGCCGGTCAAAACGCGCATGCTGGAACTGGTGCAAAAGCTGGGCGAGATCGCCGAGCCCTACGGCGCCTGGGTGCGACTGCACTATGTGTACCCCTACCCGAGCGTGGACGAAATCATCCCCTTGATGGCCACCGGCAAGGTGCTGCCGTACCTGGATGTGCCGTTCCAGCACAGCCACCCCGATGTGCTCAAGCGCATGAAGCGCCCAGCCAGCGGCGAGAAAAATCTCGAGCGCATCGAGCGCTGGCGCGCCGCCTGCCCGGAAATCGTCATCCGCAGCACCTTTATCGCCGGTTTCCCCGGCGAGACGGAAGAAGAGTTCCAGCACCTGCTGGACTTCCTGCGCGAGGCAGAGATCGACCGCGCCGGCTGCTTTGCCTACAGCGACGTGACGGGCGCTGCCGCCAATGAACTGCCGGGCATGCTCCCCATCGAGCTGCGCGAAGAGCGCCGGGCGCGTTTCATGGCGGTGGCCGAAGAGGTGTCGATTGCCAAGCTTGCACGCCGCGTCGGCGCGACCATGCAGGTCCTGGTGGACCACGCTCCTGCCATGGGCCGCAAGGGCGGCGTGGGACGCAGCTACGCCGATGCACCCGAGATTGACGGCGTGGTGCACCTGCTGCCACCTGAAAAAATCAGCAAGCAGCTCAAAGTGGGCGAATTCACCCGTGCCCGCATTGTGGGCGTGCAAGGGCATGATCTGGTGGCGCAGCCCATCTGAGCGGGAC
>JBATPF010000307.1:0-2825 GCA_049291355.1 Giesbergeria sp. | reverse complement strand
CAGCCACGCAGGACGCCGCCGCCATCCGCCGCGCCGCCGGCCTGTGCCTCAAGCGCGCGCCGCTGAACCAGCGGTTGCGGCTGCTGGGGGTGCGGGTGGGAGGTCTGAGCCGCGTGGGCGAGGTGCCGCTGCACATGCGGACCGAAACTGGTGTTCTGACCGCTCCAGCATGGCAGCCTGGGCTTTTTTGACTTCCAACCGTGCCGTTGTTCACGCACCACTGACCTGCGTCGACATGTCCACGTTGGTTCAAGAGTCCTCCGTAAAACGCGGGCTATTTTTATACTCGGTTACATCTGGCATTCAAGGGATCGCATGCGCACCAATCTTCCCGTCACCAACAACGAGTTCGACTACCCCAGCCACGAGCTGCTCATGTCGACCACCGACAACAAGGGGGTGATGACGCATTGCAACGCCGCGTTTGCCCGGGTCAGCGGTTACTCCATGGACGAGCTCATGGGCCAGCCGCACAACCTGATCCGCCACCCCGATATGCCGCCCGAGGCCTACAAGGACCTGTGGGCCACCATTGGCCGGGGCCGCAACTGGACGGGCATGGTGAAGAACCGGCGCAAAAACGGCGACTTCTACTGGGTGCGCGCCAATGTCACCCCCATGATGGTGGATGGCAAGCCGCGCGGGTACATGTCGGTGCGAGTCAAGCCCACGCGCGAGGAAGTGCGTGCGGCCGAGGCCTTGTACAAGCAGATCCACGAAGAACGCGAGCGCGGCGCGAGCAGCTTTTACCTGCATGCCGGGCGCGTGCGGCGCCCAGGCTGGCGCAACGCGCTGGGCAAGCTCCAGCGCTTTAACCCGACGCATCGCCTGTTCGGGCTTCTGCTGCTGCTTCTGGCGGTGGCTCTGCTCCCTGGGTTTCTCGGCTGGACAACAACCATGGAGCTGGTTGCTGTCCAGACGGTGGCGCTGGTAGCCCTCGCGGCCCTCACACTGTGGTGGTGTCAGCGGAGCATCACCGCGCCCTTGGCCACCACAGCGCGACTGATGACCGACATTGCCGGGTGCGACCTGGCCCACGCGCAACAAGAACCGGCCGGCAACGGCCCGGTTGAGCAGTTGCTTGAGCGCGTGCAGCGCATTCACCTCAACCTGCGCGCGGTGGTGGGCGATGCGCGCCAGGAAATCGGCGGCTTTGGCAGCATTTCTTCCGAGATCGCGCAGAGCGCGCAAGATTTGTCCGAGCGCACCGAATCGCAGGCCAGCAGCCTGGAGGAAACCGCGGCGGCAATGGAGGAACTGTCCAGTACGGTGCGCCAATCGGCAGAAACCACGCAGCAGGTGCAAAAGGAAAGCGAACGCAGCGCCGAGCTGGCGCGCAGCGGCGGCGAAGCCGTGGCCCAGGTCGGCACGGTGGTGCAGGCCATTGCGCAGTCGTCGGGCAAGATGGGTCAGATCATCGCCACCATCGAGGGCATTGCGTTTCAGACCAACATCCTGGCGCTCAATGCTGCGGTCGAAGCTGCGCGCGCGGGCGAGCAGGGCCGGGGCTTTGCGGTGGTAGCCAGCGAAGTGCGGGCACTGGCGCAGCGCAGCGCCACGGCGGCGGGCGAAATCCGTGGCTTGATTGGCGAGTCCGGTGCCCACATCGAGCGCGGTGCCGGGCAGATGCAGTCGGCCGGCAAAACCATTGCCGAGGTGGTGCAGTCGGTGGCGCACGTCAATACCTTGATGGGCCAGATCAGCATTGCCACGCGCGAGCAGGCCCAGGGCATTTCGCAGGTGAACGAGGCTGTGACGGATCTGGACCGCGTCACGCGGCAAAACGCCGCGCTGGTGGAGGAGTCCGCCGCTTCGGCCCGCACCATGAGCGACAACGCCGGCGTGCTGGGCCGTACGCTCGAAGTTTTCCGCCTGCACTGACGCGAGCGGCGTCCCCGGCTTACTGCCGCGCCATGCGCACGTTGGGCGGCGGCGCCATCGGGTGGCTGGTGCGCCAGGGGTTGATGTCCAGGCCGCCGCGGCGCGTGTAGCGTGCATACACCTCCAGCTTGATGGGCTGGCAGCGTGTCCACAGGTCCATGAAAATGCGTTCCACGCACTGCTCGTGGAATTCGTTGTGGTTGCGAAAGCTCACCAGGTACTGCAGGAGCGATTCCTGGTCCATTTGCGCGCCGCTGTAGGCAATGCGAATGCTGCCCCAGTCGGGCTGGCCGGTGACCAGGCAGTTGCTTTTGAGCAGGTTGCTGGTGAGTACCTCGCTGACCGGGGCTTCGTCTTGTGCCGTTCGCAGCAACTCGGGTGCCGGCGTGTAGCGGCTGCATTCGATGTCCAGGCGGTCCAGGCTGAGGCCGTCCAGTTCCTGCACCGCCTCGCGCTGGAACTGTTCGGGCAGCAGCAGGCGCACGCCCACGCTGCCGCTGCGCTCAGAGCCCTGCCACGCGGCCTGGGACAGATCGCTGCGCATGCGCGCCGCCACGTCCTGCGGGCTGGCGAAGGGCGTATTGGCATAGCTGCCCAAGTAGAGCTTGAGCGATTTGCTCTCGATGATGTTGGGCGACTCGCAGGGCACGGTGAGGTGCGCCAACGCCACTTGTGGCTTGCCACGCGGATTGAGCCAGGAAAGTTCAAATGCGGTCCACAGGTCGGCGCCGAAGAAGCGCGGCTGGGCCCCCACGCCGATCTCGGTGCGCTTGGCGGCACGGGGCATTGGAAACAGCAGCGCCGGGTCGTAGAGCTCGGGCGTCGCACTGTCTTTGCCCAGCGGGGATTGTTCAGGGGTGTTCATAGGAAATACTATAAAAATAATAGCTACTAAAGCTTATGGGATAAGCGCTAGAGTCTATTTTTATTCAAATTTTCGCTCG
>JBATPF010000306.1:0-12367 GCA_049291355.1 Giesbergeria sp. | reverse complement strand
CGGCAAGGGCACGCGGTGAAACAGCGCGCGCACCGCAAACCAGTCGGCCAGCGCGCCCACCATGGCGGCCTCGGCCACGGCCTTGAGGGCCAGCACCGCCAGATGCGGCGGCGCCAGGCTGGTGCCGGCAAACACGGCGGCAGCCAGCACCAGCAAAGCGAGCGCCAACCGTTTGGCGCGCGCCAGTTCGGTGCTGGCGTCTTGCACGCCCTGCCTTTACTTAATGCCCAGCAGCTCAACTTCGAAGTTGAGCGTGGCGTTGGGCGGAATCACGCCGCCCGCGCCGCGCGCGCCATAGGCAATGGCCGGCGGGCAGGTGAGCTTGGCCTTGCCGCCCACCTTCATCTTCTGCACACCTTCGGTCCAGCAGGGGATCACGCCAGTCAAGGGAAACTCAATCGGCTGGCCGCGCGCGATGGAGCTGTCGAATTCCTTGCCCGATTCGGGGAAGGTGCCGCGGTAGTGCACGCGCACGGTGTCGCTCGCCTTGGGGCTGGGGCCGTTGCCGTCTTTGAGGCTCTCGTAGACGAGGCCACTGGCGGTGGTGACGGGCGCTGCAGCGAACGCCGGCGTGGTGGCAGAAACGGCCAGAACAGCCAATGCGCCCAGGGCGCTCCAGGGTCGAATGATGAAGGTCATGAAATAGGAAGAGAGGAAAAGTGGAATGACCGCAGAAATTGAAAAAAGTTGCTCGGTTGTCCGATCAACCCTTGGCCGCAATAGCGTCCAGCGCAGTTGCCAGTTGCCCCACGGTGCGGTCCACGTTGTGCCATTTCTCCAGGCCAAACAGACCGAGGCGGAAGGTTTTGAAGTCCGGCCCTTCGTCGCACTGCAGCGGCACGCCTGAAGCGGTCTGCAAGCCCACTTCCACAAACTTTTTTCCGCTCTGGATGCCAGGGTCCGTGGTGAAGCTCACCACCACGCCAGGCGCCTTGAAGCCTGCGGCGGCCACGCTGGGGAAGCCGCGCGATTCGAGCAGCGCGCGCACCTTGTCGCCCAGCGCCATCTGTTCCTGACGCACTTTCTCAAAGCCGTATTCGCGCGTCTCCAGCATTACATCGCGCAGGCGCACCAGAGCGTCGGTGGGCATGGTGGTGTGGTAGGCGTGCACCCCTTTTTCATAGCCTTCGGCGATCTGCATCCACTTCTTCAGATCGCAGGAAAAACTCGAACTCTGCGTGTCTTCGATGGCTTGGCGGGCGCGCTCGGAGAGCATCACCATGGCGCAGCAGGGCGAGCCGCTCCAGCCCTTTTGCGGCGCCGAGATGAGCACGTCGACGCCGGTGGCCTGCATGTCCACCCACATGGCGCCTGAGGCCACGCAGTCGAGCACGAAGAGCGCGCCGACCTCGTGCGCCGCATCGGCCACGGTGCGCAAATAGTCGTCGGGCAGGAGGATGCCGCTGGCGGTTTCGACATGCGGCGCGAACACCACCTTGGGTTTTTCGGCGCGGATGGCCTGCGCCACTTCGCTTGCCGGACACGGTGCCCAAGGGGCCTGCGGGCCTTCGCCCTGCCGGCGCGCCTTGCACACGATCGAGCCTCCGCCCAGGCCTCTGTCGGCATCAAAAATCTGCGTCCAGCGGTAGCTGAACCAGCCGTTGCGCACGATGAGCACCTTTTCCTGGTTGGCAAACTGGCGCGCCACGGCTTCCATGCCAAAGGTGCCGCTGCCGGGCACCAGTACGGCGGTGTGGGCGTGGTACACGTCTTTGAGCGTGGCCAGAATGTCTTTCATCACGCCGGCAAAGCGCTGCGACATGTGGTTGAGCGCGCGGTCGGTGTAGACCACCGAAAATTCAAGCAGACCGTCGGGATCGATATCGGGCAAAAGTCCTGGCATGGCGTGTTCTCCGAGAAGGGGGTGGAGCGCGCCATGCAGACCGGCGGCCCCGATGAAGCATTTCAGCTTAGCACGGCGAGCCGAAACGCCGCCCGCTTCCAGGCCTTTCCTATGCTATTAAAAATAGAGCTGTTCACCCTTTATTGGCAAGCGCTGGATGGCATTTTTTCCCTAAGTCCGCTTGGCAGATCCCGGGCTGCAGGACACAATGGCCCGTTTCTACCCCAGCCCTTGGAGACCCACCGATGAAGCTCACACTCCGACCCGCCCTTTGGCCCGCCGCGCTGCTGTGCGCAGGTTTTGCATTCAGTGGGGGCGCTGCCGCGCAGTCCATCCAACCCGGCCTGTGGGAGATGCATACGCGCATGACGCATTCGGACAAGGAAACGCAGCAGGCCATGGCGCAGATGCAGCAGCAATTGGCCAGCATGCCGCCCGCCCAGCGCAAGCAGATGGAAGCCATGATGGCGCAACAGGGTGTGTCGGTCGATGGCAAGGGCGGCATGCGCGTGAAGTCCTGCGTTACGCCCGAAATGGCCGCGCGCTCCGAGGTGCCGGTGCAGGAAGGCGACTGCAAGACCACGCCCGCCAAGCGCTCGGGAAACACCATGAAGTACAGCTACCAGTGCACCGATCCCGACATCCGGGGCGAGGGCACCGTGACTTTCACCAGCCCGACGCAGTACAACATGCACAGCGAGAGCGTGCAGACCGTCAACGGCAAGAGCGAAAAAATCACCATGGACGTCGACGGACAGTGGCTCTCGGCCGATTGTGCAGGCGCGGTCAACGCGCCGCGCAAGGCAGCGGGCAAGAAGTAGGGTCTTCAGCGCGCGAGCACGGGACGCTGACCAAACAGTGCGCTGCCCACGCGCACCATGGTGCTGCCAGCAGCCACTGCGGCTTCCAGATCGTTGCTCATGCCCAACGACAAGGTGTCAAAGCGCTCAGCGCCAGGCAAGCCGGCGGCGCGGATCTCCTCAAACACTGCGCGCGCTTTGAGGTGCAATGCGCGTTGACTCTCAAAGTCGGGCGCCGGTTCGGGAATGCTCATCACCCCTCGCAGCTGCAAGCCAGGCAAGGCGGCCACCACGCGTGCCAGTGCCAGCGCCTCACTGGGGGCCACGCCGGCCTTGTTGGCGCCGCCATCCACATTGACCTGAATGCAGACCTGCAGGGGCGCCAGCCCGGCGGGCCGCTGCTCTGCCAGCCGGCGGGCAATCTTCTCGCGGTCCAGGGTGTGCAGCCAGTCAAAGTGCTCCGCCACCAGCCGGGTCTTGTTGCCCTGCACCGGACCAATGCAGTGCCATTCGAGGTTTGTCAGGCCGGCCTCGCCCAGCTGTGACATTTTTTCCACAGCTTCCTGCAGGTAGTTCTCGCCAAAGGCCTGCTGCCCTGCCAGCGCCGCGCGCGCCACCATCTCGGCAGGGAAAGTTTTGGAAACGGCCAGCAACGACACGTCACCGGACGCCCGGCCAGCCGCGCTGCACGCAGCGTCAATACGGGTGCGTACCTCTTGGAGCTTGTCTGCAATCGTGGTCATAATGTTTACCGAGCTTATCAAACGACCGAGGGAACCCCGTGGACATCACCCAGCTGCTCGCATTCAGCGTCAAAAACAAGGCGTCCGATCTGCACCTCTCTGCGGGCCTCCCGCCGATGATCCGGGTGCACGGCGACGTGCGGCGCATCAACGTCGATGCGCTGGACCACAAAACGGTTCACTCCATGGTGTACGACATCATGAGCGACTCGCAGCGCAAGAGCTACGAAGAATTCCTGGAAGTGGACTTCTCGTTCGAGATCGAAGGGCTCGCGCGTTTTCGCGTCAATGCCTTTAACCAGAACCGCGGCGCCGCCGCCGTGTTTCGGACGATTCCCAGCAAGATCCTCACACTGGAGCAGCTCAACACGCCCAAGATTTTTGCCGAGCTCTCACTCAAACCGCGCGGGCTGGTGCTGGTGACGGGCCCCACGGGCTCGGGCAAGTCGACCACGCTCGCTGCCATGGTGAACCACCTCAACGAGAGCGAATACGGCCACGTCTTGACCATCGAGGACCCGATCGAGTTCGTGCACGAATCCAAGAAGTGCCTGATCAACCAGCGCGAAGTCGGTCCCATGACGCTGTCGTTCTCCGCCGCCCTGCGCTCGGCGCTGCGCGAAGACCCGGACGCCATCCTGGTGGGCGAATTGCGCGACCTGGAAACCATCCGCTTGGCCATGACCGCAGCAGAAACGGGGCACCTGGTGTTCGGCACGCTGCACACGTCAAGCGCGGCAAAAACCATCGACCGGATCATTGACGTGTTTCCGGGCGAAGAGAAGGAGATGATCCGGGCCATGCTGTCCGAGTCGATGCAGGCGGTGATCTCGCAGACGCTGTGCAAGCTCAAGGACGGCTCAGGCCGCGTGGCGGCGCACGAGATCATGCTGGGCACCAGTGCCATTCGCAACCTGATCCGCGAAGCCAAGGTGGCGCAGATGTACTCCACCATCCAGACGAGCAACAGCGTGGGCATGCAGACGCTGGACCAGAACCTGACCGACCTGGTGCGCCGCAACATCATCAGCTCCTCCGAGGCGCGCAGCAAAGCCAAAATTCCGGACAATTTCCCCGGTTGATCGGCACTCATTTTTTTGTTTTGGCGGCCTGAAGTGCTCGCTTATTGGAGTTCCCCATGAAAGGCATTCTCGGCCTGTTGCGCGGTTCGCGCTCCGCCAAGCCCAACCCGGAGCACGGCGATTCCGTCTTCTTCTCCACCGCCTTTGCCAACCAGGGGGTGGATTCGAGCATGCTGGTGCCCTGGGAAGCGCGCGCCGTGGAAGTGGGCGCCAAGCGGCTTCCCACCAGTCGCGGCGGCAAGCTTTTGCAGGCGCTCTGGGCCAAGGACAAGTACATGGCGCACCTGGATAACGATGCCGTGCACCGCATGGAGCAGTTTTTTGAGTTCGCGCACGTCCCACCCAACCGCGACGTGATCCGCCAGGACGAATATGGCAATTTCATGGTGGTCCTGCTGACCGGCACCATCGCCGTGGACCGCTTGCAGCCCTGGGGCGAACAACTCCGCCTGGCCGAAACCCGGCCCGGTGATATTTTGGGCGAAATGTCGTTGCTCGACAGCGGGATTCGTTTTTCGGCCTGCACCACGCTGACCGACTGCGAGATTGCGGTGCTCTCCGCCGACGGCATGGACGAAATGATGATGAAAGACCCCCAGCTTGCCGCCAGCCTGGTGGCACTGCTGGCGCGCAAACTCTCGCTGCGTCTGCGCGCCGT
This sequence comes from Giesbergeria sp., assembly GCA_049291355.1. GTDB lineage: Bacteria > Pseudomonadota > Gammaproteobacteria > Burkholderiales > Burkholderiaceae_C > Simplicispira. Next base: position 7,241 of record JBATPF010000306.1, on the reverse strand, counting down.
CAGCGCGCGGCTGAGCGAAAACCAGAAATAAGCTACCGCAATTTTCCAAAACTTGCCCAAGCCGGCAGGTGAAAGAGGTTGCGCAAAGCCCCGGGTGCCCCAGGCGCCCACGCTGAGAGGAACATGCGATGGAACGCGATCAGGCCAGTAAATTCATCAACGACCTGCTGAAGCTGCTCGTCAGCCGGGGCGGCAGCGACCTGTTCATCACAGCAGAATTCCCGCCCGCCATCAAGGTGGACGGCGCGATTGGCAAAGTCTCGCCCCAGGCGTTGACCCCCAGCCACACTTTGACCTTGGCGCGCTCGATCATGAGCGACAAGCAGGCCGCCGAGTTTGAGCGCACCAAGGAGTGCAACTTCGCCATTTCGCCCGCGGGCGTTGGGCGCTTCCGGGTCAACGCCTTCATTCAGCAGGGGCGCGTGGGCATGGTGCTGCGGGTGATTCCGCTCACGCTGCCGACCATCGACGGCCTGGGCGTTCCGCAGGCACTCAAAGAAGTGACCATGGCCAAGCGGGGCCTGTGCATCCTGGTGGGTGCCACGGGGTCGGGCAAGTCGACCACCCTGGCCGCCATGGTGGACTGGCGCAACGAACACTCGTTTGGGCACATCATCACCGTGGAAGACCCGGTGGAATTTGTGCACCCACACAAGAACTGCGTGGTGACGCAGCGCGAAGTGGGGCTCGATACCGACAGCTGGGGCGCCGCGCTGAAGAACACACTGCGCCAGGCGCCCGATGTGATTCTGATGGGGGAAATCCGGGACCGCGAAACCATGGAGCACGCCATTGCGTTCTCGGAAACCGGCCACCTGTGTCTGGCCACGCTGCACGCCAACAGCGCCAACCAGGCGCTGGACCGGATCATCAACTTCTTCCCGGAAGAGCGGCGCGCGCAGCTGCTGATGGATTTGTCGCTCAATCTGCGGTCCCTGGTCTCGCAGCGCCTTCTGCCCAAGCAGGACGGCAAGGGCCGCGCGGCGGCCGTCGAGATTTTGCTCAACACGCCGCTCATTTCCGATCTGATCTTCAAGGGCGAAGTCGCCGAGATCAAAGAGATCATGAAGAAAAGCCGCAACCTGGGCATGCAGACCTTCGACCAGGCGCTGTTCGATCTGTTCGAAGCCAACGTCATCACCTATGAAGACGCTCTGCGCAACGCCGACTCGCTCAACGACCTGCGGCTGCAGATCAAGCTCAGCAGCCAGCGCGCCAAGACAACCGATCTGGCTGCCGGCACCGAGCATTTCGTCATCGTCTGATCGCGCTGGTTTTTTTGCTTTGGCGCCGCGCGGCTCTCCAGGTTTTTCGCACATGTCCCATCCAGCTCCCCGCACCTACGAACCCGTCGCACCACAGAAGGTCGCTTTTCTTGGCCTGGGCGTGATGGGCTATCCCATGGCGGGCCACCTGGCCCGGGCCGGCCACTCGGTCACGGTGTACAACCGGACCGCTTCTAAATCAATAGCATGGTGCGCAGAATACGCAAGCGCTGGAGGCCAAAAACATGCCTCTTCTCCGCGCGAGGCGGCACGCGGCGCCTCGTTGGTGTTCTGCTGCGTGGGCAACGACGACGACGTGCGCGCGGTCACCCTGGGCGCCGACGGTGCCTTTGCCGGCATGGAGCCGGGCGCCGTGTTCGTGGACCACACCACCGCCTCGGCGGAAGTCGCCCGCGAGCTGCACAGCGCGGCGCGCACGCTGGGCTTGTCGTTTGTCGATGCGCCAGTCTCGGGCGGGGAAGCCGGCGCGCAAAACGGCCAGCTCACCGTGATGTGCGGGGGTGACCAGGCGGCGTTCGATGCGGCGCAGCCCGTCGGCATGGCCTTTGCGCGCGCCTTCACCCGCATGGGCGAGGCCGGTGCCGGCCAGCTGACCAAGATGGTGAACCAGATCTGCATTGCCGGCCTGGTGCAAGGCTTGGCCGAGGCCATTGCCTTCGGCCAACGCGCGGGGCTGGACATGCCGCAAGTGCTGGACGTGATCGGCAAAGGCGCAGCGCAAAGCTGGCAACTCGACAACCGTGGCAAAACCATGGTGGCGAGTAAATTCGACTTCGGCTTTGCCGTGGACTGGATGCGCAAGGACCTGGGTCTGGTGCTGCAGGAGGCCCGGCGCAACGGCGCGCGCATTCCCGTCACGGCGCTGGTGGACCAGTTCTACGCCGATGTACAGGCCATGGGCGGCCAGCGCTGGGACACGTCGAGCCTGATCAAACGGCTGGCTTGACGCCTTGCAGCGGCCCGTTTCAGGCCCGTACTGCGGCCGGGCCTGCGTCTGAGACTATTTGGCAGGCTCAGGATTCGTGTCGGTGACCGGCGCACGCGGTGCTGCATTCAGGCGCGCCAGATCGTCGTCGCTCACATACTCAAACACCCGCACCACTTTGCGCACATCCGTTACGCCGCGTGCAATCGCCGTGGCACGCGCTGCCTCGCGCTGGCTCACGATGCCCATCAAATAGATCACGCCCCGCTCGGTAACCACCTTGAACGCGCTGGCGCTGAGATCCTTGGCGTCGAGCAGGCTCGCGCGCATCTTCCCCGTGATGAAGGTGTCGTTGGAACGCTGCGTGATGGGGGTGCTGGGCATCACCGCCAACTCGTTGACGATGGAGCGCACATTGGCCACCTGCGAGACGGTCTTCTGCACGGCATCGCGCACCTGCTCGCTCGGCACTTCGCCCGTAAGCAGCACCTGGCGGTTGTAGCTGGTGACATTGATGTGCACCTTGTCGCCATGATCACCAAAAATGCGGTTCGTGGACCGCAGCTCGATGCCCTCGTCCTCGACCTGCGTGCCGGTGGTGCGGCGATCAACCGCCATCATGCCGCCCACGGCAGCACCTCCGAGCACGAGTGGCGCGGCGCAACCGGCCAGGTTGGCCGCCAGCAGCAGGCTGGCGAGCAAGCGGGAAGACAAAGTCAATTTCATGGGTTCTCCTGTTCACCAAACAATTGCGAATCAATGCCATCACACAGGCAGTTGAGCACCAAGGCATGCACTTCGCGCACGCGTGCGGCGCGCTCGTGTGGAACGCTGATCAATATATCGGTTTCGCGCAGCAGGCCGGCCAGCGCGCCTGCGGCCCGTCCGGTGAGGGCCACCACCACCATCTCGCGCTCGTGGGCGGCCGCCACCGCGCTGAGCAGGTTGGCGTCGTTGCCTGTGACGCAGACCAGCAGCAGGACGTCGCCCGCCTGGCCCAGCGCCCGCACCTGGCGGGCAAACTGCTGCGTGCTGTCCACCCCAGCGCCGCTGGTCAGCAGGGCCCCATCCACGCTGAGCGCCAAAGCGGCCAGCTCGGGCCGTTCGCGCTCGAAACCGGCCACGCAGAAAGCAGCAAACTGCTGGGCGCTGGCCGCTGACGGCCCGTTGCCGCATGCGAGCATCTTGCCGCCGCTGGTGACACAGGCCACCAGTGCGTGCACGGCGTCGGCAAGCGGCTTGCCCAGCAAGGGCGCCGCCTGGTACTTGAGGTCGGCGCTGTCGATGAAATGCTGTTGAATGCGTTGCTCTAGCATGAAGACCAAAAAGGCGCGAAAGCCCGAATCATAACCGCGCGTTGTTACAGCTTTTGTAGCAACAAGTACGCATTTGTGCCCACCGGATCAGTCGGCATCAAAGGCGCCCTGAAGCCATTCAATGCCGTCCTGTACCAGCACGACGTCGAAGCGACAGGGCGGCGGCGACCGCAGGCGCAGCAAATAGTGGCGTGCAGCAAACACGATGCGCCGCTGCTTGGCAGGCTGGATGCTTGCGCCCGCACCACCGAACGCCGCCGTCCCGCGGCGCCGCACCTCGACAAACACCAAGGTGCCATCGCCATCGCGCAGGATCAGATCAATTTCGCCGCCGCCCCGCCCGGGCGTTCGATAATTGCGCTCCAGCAAGCGCAGACCCGCAGCCTCCAGATGGGCAAGCGCCCAATCCTCGGCTTCATCGCCTTGTTGCCGGGTCGTCAGAGCTGCGGGGGCAGCGTGCGCCGTTTTCCGAAGGAACCCCATTGAACGCCTCTTTCGCTTCTGCCTTGCGCGCTGCCAGCGAGGTCGCATCGGCCCAGCATTATCCGCAGGGCGCCCTGTATGTGGTGGCCACACCCATTGGCAACCTGGCCGATATCAGCTTGCGCGCCTTGCACGTGCTGCAGCTTGTTGATTGCATTGCCTGCGAAGACACCCGCCACACCCAGGGTTTGCTGCGCAGCTACGGCATCGAAAAAAATGGCTCGCAACTGCTTGCAGTGCATCAGCACAACGAACAGGAAGGTGCGCAAGCGGTCCTGGCGCGCCTGCAGCAGGGCCAGCGGGTGGCCTACGTGAGCGATGCGGGCACTCCCGGCATCAGTGACCCCGGCGCGCGCCTGGCCGCTGCAGTGCACGCCGCCGCCTTGCGCGTGGTAGCTGTGCCTGGGGTCAGCAGCGTGACTGCGGCACTCAGCGTCGCCGGAGCCGTCGCAGCGCCGGGTGCCGAGGCCGGATTCGTCTTCGTGGGTTTTCTGCCTACCAAATCTGGCGAACGCGGCGCAGCCATTGAGTCACTGCGCAATGAGTCGCGCTGTGTCGTCCTGCTCGAAGCCCCCCACCGCATCGCGGACCTGGCCCAGGCGCTTGCCGTGCTGGGCGAGCGCCGCATCACGCTCGCCAGGGAACTGACCAAGCAGTTTGAAAGCGTGACGAGCCAGCCCGCAGACCAATTGCACCATTGGCTCTCCGCCGACAGCAATCGCTCGCGCGGTGAATTTGTGGTGCTGCTGCATCCCACTGCGGTAGCCAGCGACGACGGCAAGAGCCTGCAGGTGCTGCGCTTGCTGCTGCAGGAGCTTGCGCTCAAGACTGCCGTGCGCCTGGCGGCCGAGATCACAGGGGCTTCGCGCAACGCGCTGTATGACACTGCCCTGCAGTGGAAGCGCGACGGTGCATCGCCAAACAGCGAGGCCAGCGACAGCGCCGGCTGAAAGGCGGAAAATTCATGAGGAAAATGGCCTCTAGCGCTTATCCCATAAGCATTAGCAGATATTAATTTAGTAGCAAGCACTGCACTGCCTTCCTTACCTGCCCACCGAAGCCCTGTCACCGCGACCATCGCCGAACGTTTGCTGCGCCCCTCAGCCCGAAACCGCCAGGCCCGCCGCTACGCCGCCAAACAGATCGCCCTCCATCTGGGGCGTTTCGGGGAACGCCGCATTCAATGCCTGACGAAGAGGCCGCAAGGCCGAAGAGCCTCCGGTGAGGTAAATGGCGTCCAGACCCTGCGGTGCCAATCCAGCCAACTGCACGCATTCGCGTGCACAGCCCACCACCTTTTGCAGCGGCTGCGCAAGGCAACGCGCCAGCCACTGCGCCGTGATTGCGGCACCAAGCCCGGGCTCGATCCAATCCAGCGGCATGGGCGCCTCGGCATCGCCCGTAGAAGCCGCAATCTTGGCCTGCTCTACCGTGTTGGCCAGGCGGTGTCCCAAGCGCTTGTTGAGTACCTGCATCAGCCGCCCATGCAGGCGTGCATCGGTGTAGTCGGTTCGCAATTTCAGTGCTTCGCGCAAGGCACCGGGCGCGTACCGCCACTGGATCAGATGCCAGGTTGAGAGATCAAAAAACACGCCGCTTGGCACCTCACGCCCGGTGGGGCCCTGATGGCGAAACCCCAGCAAAGGCATGAGCAGTTCGAGGCTGAGCCGGCGGTCGAAGTCCGTGCCGCCAATATGCACCCCCGTGGTAGCCAAGACATCGCTGCTGCGGTCGGTTTGGTGCATGCGTTCGGGGCCCAGGCGCACCACTGTGAAATCCGACGTGCCGCCGCCAATATCGACTACCAGCACCAGCGACTCACGCGTGATGCGCTGCTCAAGGTCCAGCGCGGCGGCCATGGGCTCAAACTGGAACGACACATTCTGGAAACCCGCCGCCAGCGCCGCTTGGCGCAGCGCCTCCTCGGCCTGCCGGTCCCGGCTTGCGTCACCATCCACAAAATGCACCGGCCGCCCCATCACCACCCGCTCGGGCATGCCCCCCAATGAATGGCGGGACTTTTGCGCCAGCATGCGCAAGAACAGGCCGATGATGTCCTGATAGCTGACCAGACTGTTGTGCACCGCCGTCTTGTCTTGCAGCAGTGCGCTTCCCAGCAGGCTTTTGAGTGAGCGCATCAACCGCCCCTCGGTCCCCAACAGATACTGGTCGACCGCATCACGACCGAAATGTGTGCTGTGGTTTTCGGAATTGAAAAAAAGCGCAGTCGGCAGCGTATGGGCATTGCCCTCCAAACAGAGCATTCGCGCTGGCTCGGCACCATGGCGCACGGCCATCGCCGAATTGGAGGTGCCAAAGTCAATCCCCAGAGTGGTTTCCTTCAAAAGAGGCATAGCAGGCGCAGGGGTAGGTTCAGCAAGAAAATTTGCCGCCGCATTCGGCAGCGCCGGAACAGCAACAGGCGGGCAGACCGCCATGGCAATCGGCGCTGGCAATGCATCGCCCAACGCCTGAAATGGCGCACGTTGGCACGCCGATGAAAGTTGCAAGAAAAAAGGCGATGTCGCTTCTGCGGCCCATCCATGCGATGCACAGGCCGTGGTCAACGCAAGGTCTTGTCGGTTTACGAAAGATTTCCGCTACACCGCGACTGCCGCGGGCCGAATCATGCACTGTTGAAGCCTTCGGGATCACGCGAACGTGTCCTACAAGGACTGGACCACGACGGCGTGATGCTAGTCAACGAGCTTATTTCAAGCCTGATGGATTCCACATGAACCCCTTCCTGCCTTTCACCACCCCGCGTCGCGTTGCCGCGCTTGCCATGGCCTGCCTTTTTCTTGTGGCAGGTCCCGGCTTTGCCAAGGACCACGGCGACGAAGGCAACGGTGATGGGAAGCACGCGCAGAAGGAATACCAAAAGGCCCAAAAGCACGCTGACAAGGAATATGCCAAGGATCGGAAGGACGCTTCGAAACAGCATGAAAAGGCCCAGAAGCGTGCGGAAAAGCGCCGGCATGAAAACATTCAACAAGGCGCCTATTTCGACGAACGACAGCGTAGCTCGGTGCGCCAGTACTACTCCCATACCTACGGCAATGGAAAAAGATGTCCCCCGGGACTTGCCAAAAAGGCCAATGGTTGCGGGGCCGTCTGAATTTTTGTGTTCGAGGCGCTTGAAGACTTGTCCACGGCGGCGGGCGTCGCTTGCGACGAACGAGCGACGCGGTGGGCAAGTCGGTCGTACATCTTAAGCGGCGGTTTTTGTGA
>JBATPF010000305.1:0-9026 GCA_049291355.1 Giesbergeria sp. | reverse complement strand
GGCACACCTCGATGCCGCCAGCGCGCTGGTTGGCGTCCTGGGCCAGGTAGGCCAGCGGCTGCGGGTCGCCCGCGGGGCGGGGCACGGCGGCGACGCGGTAGGGCGTGAGCGCATCCATGGTCACGACCCAGGGCGAGACGCTGGTGCAGAAGTTCTTGCCCAGGAAGGGGCCGAGCGGCGCCATCTCCCAGAACTGGTGGTCGCGCGCCGACCAGTCGTTGAGCAGGCCCATGCCAAAGATGTGCTCTTCCGCTTGCGCCAGCGGCACTTGCTCGCCCAGCGCGTTGCCGCGCCCCACGTAGATGGCCATCTCCAGTTCGAAATCGAGCCGCGCGCAAGGCCCGTACACGGGGGCGGCGGCGCCCGGCGGCATAGCCTGGCCCATGGGGCGGTGGAAGTCGGTGCCGCTCACCACCACGCTGGATGCGCGGCCGTGGTACGCAATGGGCAGCCACTGAAAGTTGGGGGGCAGCGGCTGGTCGGGCCGGATCATGTGGCCGACGCTGCGCGCATGGTGGATGGAGGTGTAGAAGTCGGTGTAGTTGTGCACCTGCACCGGCAGCGCGTACTGCACCGCCACTTGCGGCGTCAAGCAGCCGCGCAGGGCGTCCACCGCAGGGCCTTCTGCGCCCTCCCTCAGAAGTGCAAACAGGCCGTGACGCAGGGCGCGGGCGGCTCGGGGGGCCATGGCCATCAAATCGTTGAGATACGGGTGCGCGGCGGCGAGCGCGGCCTCGTGCGCCAGGCCGTCCAGGCAGCCGGCCACGGCGACGCGTGCCAGGTCGATCACCTGATCGCCAATGGCCACGCCGCCACGAAACGGCTCGTCGCCCCCGTGGTGGCGGAACACGGCAAAGGGCAGGTTCTGGATGGGGAAGTCGCAGCCGGGCACATTGGCGGATGCCACCCAGCTGCGCGCGGCTGGGTCGTGGGTTTGGTCGAGTTCAGTCACGGAAATTCCCTCAGGCTTTGGCAGGCAGCAGCGTGTCGTCGAAGATCGCCACGGCGCGCGTCCAGCCGGCTGAGGCGCCGCGAATCTTGTGCGGGAAGCAGCTGATCATGAAGCCCGTCGGCGGCAGGGTTTCGAGGTTGTGCATTTTTTCCAGGTGGCAGTAGCCGATGTCGCGGCCGGCCTTGTGGCCTTCCCAGATCAGCGAAGCGTCGTGCGTCTGGCCGTATTTCTGCGCGGTGTGGACGAAAGGCGCGTCCCAGCTCCAGGCGTCGGTGCCGGTGAGGCGCACGCCGCGCTCCAGCAGATACATCGTGGCCTCATAGCCCATGCCGCAACCGGAGCTGACGAAATCGTCGTGGCCATAGCGCGATCCGGCACGCGTGTTGACGACCACGATCTCCAGCGGGCTGAGCGTGTGGCCAATGCGTGCCAGCTCCGCCTCCACATCCTTGGCTGTCACCACGTAGCCGTCGGCAAAGTGGCGGAAGTCGAGCTTTACACCCGGCTGAAAGCACCATTCGAGCGGCACCTGGTCGATGGTGATGGCGGGCTTTTTCTCGCCCAGCGCCTTGTCCATCGTCGAGTGGAAGTGGTAGGGCGCGTCCAGGTGGGTGCCGTTGTGGGTGGACAGTTGCACCAGCTCCACCGCCCAGCCTTCGCCGTCGGGCAGATCTTCCTTCTTCAGGCCGGGGAAGAAGGGCGCGATCTGCTCAAAGGTGTTCTCGTGCGAGAAGTACTGAATCTTCGGTGCGAACGCTGGCGGGTCGGAAATCACGTCGTTTTCCAGATAGATGGAAAGGTCAACAAAGGTGCGTGCCATGGGGTTCTCCGAAAAAAGTGGGTGCCTCAGCGCGGAAGTAAAGGAACAAGATGAAAGCGATGGATTCGTTTGCAGGGCAAGGCGCAAGCCGGAGACATAGCAGAGCTATGGCGAGGATTTGCAACGCCGCCGTGCGGACGAAGGTGCGCTTTCATGTTTCGATACTTCCGGGTTGAGGTACTAGTGCCAGTGCGCGAGCGGCAGCCCGGCCACTGGCGCGCGAAAAAACGGAATGCGGGTGCCCATCAGGCTGCCGAGGTAGACGGTACGCAGGTCGGGGCCGCCGAAGGTGACGCTGGCCATCCAGGGCGCGATGCTGCCGCGTGCGGCCAGCATGGATTCGGGGCTGACGTAGCCATTGGCCATGCCGTCCAGCAGGCGCTGCGAGGGTTCGGGGTTGCCGTCGTCGAGCAGCACGCGCTTGTCGCCCTGGGGCGTGAGCGCGATCAGCTGGTCCACCATCACCAGCGTGCACCACAGGTTGCCGTACGCGTCAAAGGCGATGCCATCGGGAAAGCCGCCCAGGTGGCTGGGGCCAAAGACTTCGCGGTCGGTAAGGCGCACGCGCGCTCCCGTGCCGTCCACCCGCATGCGGGTGATGTGCGGACCGGTGGTTTCGACGATGTAGAGCCACTCCCCCGCCGCGTCCAGGCGAATTTCGTTGGTGAAGTGAAAACCGTCGGCCACCACGTAGAGGCCGGTGCCGTCCAGCACCGCCACGTAGCCGTCGCGCACGCGGGTGCCCGCCGCCTGCGTCCACGGGTTCATGCGCGTCGAGACGGTGATCCAGATGCGGCCTTGGGCATCGCGCAGCACGAAGTTCACCTTGCCGATGGGTTGGCCGTCGATGGTGTCGGCGAGCAAGCGCGTTGCGCCGTCGCGCGTCATCACCTCCAGCACATCGGTGCCGAAGTTGGAAATCAGGATGTCGCCGTTGGCCGCAAAGGCCAGGCCGTTGGGCAAGGTGCCGGTGGTGAACTTCTGCTCCACCGCCTCGGCATCCTGCGACGCGGTGGCGCCGAAACGCGCATCGGCCTGCTGCCCAATAAAGCGCTGCGAGCCGTCCTGCCCAATGCGCATCACGCCGCCGCGCGCATCGGCGGACCACAGCGTGCCGTCGGGTTCGGCCAGGATGCATTCGGGGCGCTGCAGCTCGTGGCCAACGTAGCCAATATCGGCGCGGTTCACGGTGAAGCCGTCGAGCGGGTTGGTCATGCAAAGGCCTCCTATTTCAGCAGCACCAGGCTGATGGCCGGGAAGAAGATGAGCAGCAGCAACACGGCCATCATCATCAGCGTGAAGGGCGCCGTACCGCGGAAGATGTCGCCCAGCGAAACGCTTTCGTCCTGCAGCGTGCTCTTGATGACGTAGACCGACAGGCCAAAGGGCGGCGTCAACAGGCCGATCTCCACGGCCACCACGGTGACCACGCCAAACCAGATCATGTTCATGCCAAACCCCTCGGCCAGCGGCAGCATCAGCGGCAGCACGATGAGCAGGATGGACGAGGAGTCCACCACCATGCCCAGGGCGATGATGATCAGCACGTAGAGCATCAGGAAGGCCGTGGCGCCCAGGCCCGCCTGCGCCATGGTTTCCACCAGGAACTGCGGCATGCCGGACATGGCCAGCATGCGCGTGTAGATGGTGGCGCAAATGATCAGAAAGCTGACCGACACCGTGACATGCCCGGTCTCGGTCAGCACGCTCCAGAGCGTGCGCGCGTTGAGCTTGCGGCGCAGCAGTGCAATCACCAGCGCGAGCAGCGCACCCACGGCGCCCGCCTCGGTGGCGGTGAAGTAGCCGGCGTACAGGCCGCCCAGCACCAGCACGATCATCAAAAAGCTCGGAATGATCTTGCGCACCAGCGTGCCCAGCGGCATCAGCGCCGCATCGCCGGGGGGCAGGGGCGCGCCGCTGGCGTACACCGAGTGCGGCCACACAAAGGCCATCACCACAATGCCCACCGTGTAGGCCAGCGCCAGCAGCAGGCCCGGCACGATGCCGGCAGTGAACAGATCGCCCACCGACTGGTTGGACAGAAAGCCGTACAGGATCATCAACAGGCTGGGCGGAATCAGCATGCCCAGGACCGACGAACCCGCGACCACGCCCACGGTGAATTTGGGGTTGTAGCCATAGCGCCGCATCTCTGGCACCGCCACGCGGGTGAACACGGCGGCCGAGGCAATGGACACGCCGGTGATGGCGGCGAACACTGCGTTGGACGCCACCGTGGCAATGCCCAGGCCGCCGCGCAGGCGGCGCAGCAACTGGTTGGCCACCTCGAACGCGTCCTTGCCGATGTCGGCCATGGCCACCAGAAAGCCCGTCAGCACAAACAGCGGCACCACACCAAAGATGTGGCTGGCAATCGCGTCGCTGCTGGCCTGCGCGAGCAAATTGGCCGCAATGCCCGGATCGCCCTTGATCAGCCAGACGCCAATGAACGACACCACGGCCAGCACCACGGCCACGTGCATACCGGCCCAGATGAGCGCCAGCATCAGCACCAGGGAGGCGCAGGCGATCAAGCTCGGGCTCATGCCGCACCCCTTGCCATGCGCGTCCGATGCAAACGCGCGGCGCGGCGCACATCGGCCAGCGCCAGCAACACAAAGGTGATCAGCGTGGCGGCCAGGCCCACCAGCATCACCACCCGCACCGGCCACACGGGCGCGGTGAAGTCGCCGATGGCGCCCACGTATTCGCGCATGCGGATCGACTCCCACAGCGTGGGCCAGGCGGCCCACAGAATGGTGGCCATGAGCAGTGCGCCCACCAGGTGAAAGACCGCATGGAGCGCCGCTGCAAGCACCGGCCGGCTCTTTTGCAGTCCTTGCAGCAGCACGTCGGCGCGTGTGATGCGGCCGCTGTGCAGGGTGTCGGCCAGCTGCAGGAACACGATGCCGACGATGGACAGCGACACCAGCTCGGTGACACCGCGCACCGGCGCATTGAACAGGTTGCGCCCAAGCACGTCGGTGTTGATGAGAACCATGAGCGCCACGATCCACAGCGTGCCCAGCGCGTTGAGCGCCTGGACGACGCGGTGAAAACCGGCCGGCAGCGGCTGGCCGTAGGCGTCTTTGGGCACGGCGTGCCGCCCCTGCGCGAGCGCTGTGGTTTCGGTGGAGTCCATGGGTCAGGCGCTCAGCAAGCCCTTACTTCACCGACCAGTCGCGTGGCAAGTCTGCGCCGTTCTTCTTGAGCCCGTCAACAAAGCCCTTGAGCACCTGGTCGGCAGGCAAGCCCTTGCCCTCCAGGTCTGCCGCCCAAGTCTTGGCGATGGGTGGCAAGGTGTCGGCCCAGCGCTTGCGCTCGGGGGCCGGCAGTTCGCTGATCTTTGCGCCGGCCTCTTCCATCTTCTTGAGCAGACCGGCGGCGGCGGCTGTCTGCGCGGCGGCAAAGCGGACGCTGTATTCGTCGCCGACGTCGCGGAAGATCTTCTGCACATCGGGCGGCAGTTTGTCGAAGCGCCCCTTGTTCATGGCGATGCCGCCGGCGAACTGGGAGCCGAAATTGACTTTGGTGATGTAGGGCGCCACTTCGTGCACCTTGGCCCCCCAGGCGCCGGTGGCGAAGGTGATGACCCCGTTGGACACGCCGGACTTGATGTCCTCGTAATAGGTGTTCAGGTTGCCCGCCACCGCCACCGCGCCGGTGTCGCGAATCCAGTTGGCCGAGGGGCCCGGCGCGGTGATCTTCTTGCCCTTGAGGTCGTCCACCGAGTTCACCGGAAAGTTGGTCCACAGGTGGTAGGAGTCGAGCGCTGCGCCACCCAGATACACCAGGCCGTTTTTGGTCCAGGTGCCGCCCATGGCCGGTACGTCGTGCTGCAACTGGTTGACCACCTTGGTGACGGTGCCGATGTCGTCGGAGCCAAAGGGCGCGAAGTAGCTCACGTTTTGCAGCGGAAAGCGCGGCGCCTCAAAGATGGTGCCGACAAAGCCGATGTCGGCCACGCCGTCGGCAATGCCCTTGGATTCGCTGCCGATCTTGATCAGGGTGCCGCCCCAGGCGCGCGTCCAGTCGATCTTGGTCTTGCCGCCCGCGGCCGCCAGGCGCTTGTCCACCTCGGGGATAAAGAACTCGTCAATCAGCTTGACCCACAGGAACACCGGGGGGTGGCCGCCGGCTGCCGTCAGGCGAATCGTTTGCTGGGCATGCGCAGCGCCCGTGGCGACAAAGGCAAGCGTGGCGGCCAGGGTCAGGCGGTGCAGGGTGCGGCGGTGCATAGGAAATCTCCTTCGGGGTGGGTCAAGGGGTTGCGACAGAATGCGGGAGCGGCGCCGCCGGCTGCAGCAGCGCGCCAATTCCGGCGGTGATGAAGGTCGTGAGCAGCGGCGCGGCCTGCGCGTCGTGGGGGGTGTTCAAACCCAGCGACAGGCGTTCAACCCGGTGATCGATCAGGTGGTGGAGCAGCGCGCCCATGGTGAACTGGTAGGCCCAGGCGGTCTGTGCGCGTGTGCTGCCGGGGCAGGCCGCCTGCAGCGCCGCAATGAAGGCATGGGCCATGGGGTCAAAAAAATCGGCCAATACCTGCTCGGTGCCTGGAGTGCGGTACAGCAGTTCGCGCGCCACCAGCAGCGCGTAGTACTCGCCTTCGCTGCTGGCCCGCAGTTGCAGCACGGGCTGTACAAAGGCATGCACGATGCGGCCCAGGTAGTGGGCATCGCGTGGACTCGTCTCGGCTGCGGCCAGCAGCGCCAGCCTTTCGGAGATGGTGCCGCGCCAATGGGCGAAGATGGCGTGAAACAGTTCGTGCTTCTGGCCAAAGTAATAGCCCACCAGCGCCAGCGGCACCGCGGCTTCCTGGGCAATCTGCCGGATCGATACCGCGTGATAGCCATGCTCGGCAAACAGCCTTTCCGCAGCCAACAGGATGGCCGCGCGGCGATCTGGGCGCTCGCCCGTGGCGGTTTTTGCGCGGCTTGTGCGCGGGCGGGTGAGCGTCGGCATGGCGGTATTGAACGCTCGTACAAAACCCTTGTACAACCGTACAAACCCTAGTCGCGCCGCCGCGCCCCTGGCGCTACCCTCAAGAACCTATGCAAGCGCCCCACATTCCCCAGATTCGCCTCTACCAAGACTGGCTGCGCGCCGAGCGCGGCCTGCACTTTGACGACTACGAGGCGCTGTGGCGCTGGTCCACCACCGAGCTCGATGTGTTCTGGCAAAGCATCTGGGAGTTTTTTGACATCCAGTCGCCGACGCCGCACCTGGGCGTGCTGACCAAGAATGCCATGCCCGGCGCGGTGTGGTTCCCCGGCGCGCAGCTGAACTACGCGCGCCAGGTGCTGCGCCATATCGATGGCGCGCACGCCGCTGGCATGCCGGCCATCGTGGCCAGCAACGAGCGCGGCGCGCAGCGCGAACTCTCCTGGCCCGAGCTGCGCCGCCAGGTGGCCTCGCTCGCGCTGCACTTGCAGGCCGCAGGTGTGCAGCCGGGCGATCGCGTGGCGGCCTACCTGCCCAACATCCCCGAAGCCGCCGTCGCCCTGCTGGCGACAGCGGCCATTGGGGGCGTCTGGAGCATTTGCGCCCCCGACATGGGAACGCAGGCGGTGCTGGACCGCTTTCGGCAGATCGAACCCACGGTACTGATTGGCGTCGACGGTGTGGTGCACGGCGGGCGCGAGCACGATCGTCTGCCGGTGCTCGCCGAGCTGCGGGCGCAGTTGCCCAGCCTGCGCCACTGCGTCGTGGTAGGCAACCTGGATGCTTCTGTTTCTGTAGCTGGATGCGCAAGCTGGATAAGCGTCAGCGGCCAAAATAATGCCGAAATTGAGGGTTTCGAGCCGTTGTGGCTGCCCTTTGACCACCCGCTGTGGATCGTCTATTCCAGCGGCACCACCGGCCTGCCCAAACCCATCGTCCATGGCCACGGCGGCATGCTGCTGGTGCTGATGGAGCTGGGCGCGCTGCACAACGACATCGGCTGCAGCTACGCGCCCAACAGCTGGGGCGAGCGCTACCACTGGTACAGCTCCACCGGCTGGGTCATGTGGAATGCGCAGATGGCGGGTCTGTTGCTGGGAACCACCTGCGCCATTTTTGACGGCAACCCCGGCGGATCCAAAGACGCGCCCGACTGGACGGGGCTCTGGCGCTTTGCTTCTGACACCGGCGTGAGCTTTTTTGGCGCGGGCGCAGCCTTTTATGCGAACTGCATGAAGGCCGGAATCACCCCCGCGCAGTGCGGCGATCTGACCCGCATCCGCGCGCTGGGCTCCACCGGCTCCCCGCTCTCGGCCGAAGTGCAGCAATGGGGCACGCGCTTCATGGCGGCGGCGGGCGTCGATGGCAACCGGGCGGACGGCATCTGGTGGGCCAACATCTCGGGGGGCACCGACTTTGCCGGCGCCTTCATTGGCGGCAACTGCGAGCTGCCGCAAACCCCCGGCCGCATGCAGTGCCGCATGCTGGGCGCCGCCGTCGAGGCCTGGGACAGCAACGGCCAGCCGGTGCTGGACGCTGTCGGTGAACTGGTCTGCACCCAGCCTATTCCGTCCATGCCGCTGCACCTGTGGGGCGACCCGAGTGGAGAACGCTACCTGTCCAGCTACTTCGACAGCTTTCCTGCAGGCCACGGCCGCCTGCCCGGTGGCGGCGACGGCCCGCCCGAGATGGGCGCCGTCTGGCGCCACGGCGACTGGATCGAGATCGGCAGTGCGCAGCACCCTGGCTGCGTGATCTACGGCCGCTCGGACGCCACCATCAACCGCCACGGCCTGCGCATGGGCACGAGCGAAATCTACAGCGCCGTCGAAGCCCTGTCCGAGGTGATCGACAGCCTCGTGGTGGACCTGGAATATCTGGGGCGCGAAAGCTACATGCCGCTCTTTGTGGTGCTGCGAGCGGGCCACACGCTGGACGAGGCGCTGCGCGCGCGCATCAACGGGGCGGTGCGCACCGCGCTGAGCCCGCGCTTTGTGCCCGACGACATCTTCGCCGTGCCCGAGGTGCCGCGCACGCTCAGCGGCAAAAAGCAGGAACTGCCGATCAAGAAGATGCTGCTGGGCCAGCCCATCGACAAAGTGGTCAACAAAGACGCCATGGCGAACCCTGCTTGCCTTGACTGGTACGTGGCGTTTGCGGCCGAACGCGCGGCGCGTATCCGCACTTATAGATAAGGCCCAATAAAGTCTGAACTTTTTCTGATTTTCGTGATCAGAAAGTCATGGAAAAAGAAAGCGCTAGAAATCAAACGCTGGAGCAACTTCACGAACGCCGCAAGCAAGTCGTGAGGCT